>JAZNTO010000127.1:0-44638 GCA_045591805.1 Akkermansia sp.
GGGTGAGCCGTATTTCCAATGCAAAGCTCGCCTGGAGGCAGCCAATGCTGTGGTGTGCTCCGCGAATTTTCCGCTTTACGCAGATTTGTCGGAGCGTATCATGCTGCTGCTGGAAGAAGCGCTGCCCGAAGTGCAGCAGTACAGCATAGACGAGGCGTTTGCCCGCGTGGACGACCGCCGGGACTGGGTGCCATTTTGCCGCGAGCTGCGCGAGTCCATACGCCGCGGCACGGGGGTGACGGTGAGTGTCGGCATTGCTCCCACCCGCACGCTCTGCAAGTTGGCCAATGAAACAGCCAAGCACCGCACCCGGTACGATGGAGTGCTGGCTCTCACGGCACCGGAGGCTTGGGCGCCCTTGCTTGCTGAGACTCCCGTGGGAGAAATATGGGGCGTGGGGCGCCGCCTCGCACCGCGCATGCACGCCCTTGGCATTCGCACGGCGGCTGGACTGGCTGCGTGTGGGTTGCACTATCTGCGCAAGCATTTCGGCGTGCATGGCGAGCGCCTGGCTCTGGAGCTCAGCGGAACGTCTTGTCTGGATGATGCCGCACCACCTGTGCGCCAGCAGATTATGGTATCTCGTTCGCTGAAGGAGGGCGTGCGCGATAGGGAGACGCTGCGCGAGGCCCTCTGCCGCTTTGTCGAGAAAGCAGCCCGTACGCTGCGAAGCGAGGGGATGATGTGTTCCACCCTCTATGTCCTGCTGAGGACCTCCCGATTTCGCGATGCAGAAAACCTCTATGCAGCGAATCAGGGAGTACCACTGCCGTGCCCTACGGATGACACGCGCGAGTTGACTCGCGCCGCCGCCGCATTGCTGGAGCATCTCTACCGCCCCGGTTTCGAGTACAGGAAAATAGGTGTCTTGCTGGCAGGCCTAGAAAAAGCGGAGCATGTGCAACCCACCTTCGACCACCCGAACGTAGCACCCAGCAAGCTCATGGCTGTGCTGGACAGGCTGCAGCAAGCCGGGCACAACATCCACTTTGCCAATCGCGGTAGGCAGGAGCCTTGGCACCGCTCCTTTGCCTCCCGCTCCTACACCACCCGCTGGGAGGATATTCCGGAGACCTCCCCCCGCCTCTGAAGGGCGGTGTAGCCGACTTTAACGCGTTTGCGGGAGTGGCTCGCTTGCCGCAGTTTCCTCCACCTCTATGTGAGTGATAGGGCGGAATGGCAGCATGGCGTGGCCGAAATCTCCGTAGTAGTGCGCTTGGGTGAATCGCACAGTGTTGCCCGGCTTCAACCGTGCTACGAACGCGAAGATGGCGGTGTCATCCTGCCCGGGAGTGGGCTTCCGGATATCCACTTGCACGATGTCGCCGGGGTTCATTTTCCCATCCCCATACTCGCTATGCTTCTCGTAATTCTCATTTACCCATACTCGGAAAAGGGCCACGCGAGTGGCGTGGTTGCATTTGTCCGGGCAGTCGGCAGTGAGGTATCGGCACGGGAGATCCTGCGTGCCAAGGTAGTGAGCTCGCACGGAGTTGGTGGCCAGTAAATCTGCCTTTTGCGGCATGGGGGAGGCTGAAAGGCTGCTCGCGAAAAGTGCCAATGTGGGGAGGATACTCAGCGATTTCATATTGTTTGCATGTGTTGCTGCCCTTATTAACGCACTCCGGCACCCTAAACGCGAGAAAATGCTCAAAAAAATATCAGCGGTCGCCTTATGCTTCCGCTGATTTGAGGATTACCTCGTGCGGAGCCGGGGCTTCGCACGAGGAGTAAAGCTAGCCGATTACCCCTCGTATAGCTCGCGAATGCGCCGGATGAGGGCGAAGCCGTGGCTCACCATGGCGCGTGTTTCGTTCAGGAGGGTGAGGTAGAGGATACCGTTGCGCATGTCTGCTTCATTTGCAGCGCTGTGCATGAGGTGGCGGGTAATGCAGTCCGCAAAGTCATCGCTCAGCTGCTCTGTGCTTTCCAGCATGGCCTTGATGCCCGCATAGTCCCCGGACTTGAGCATATCGATGAGGTTCGGGTAGAAGCGCCCGATCTTCTCTGTGAGTGCCAGGAGGTCATGCGCCTGCTCCTCGCTGAGTCCGGCGTGGAAGTTGTCGATGTGGTTGTAGCTGGCTTTTACCAAGGTAATGAGGCGCTCGCAGGTGGTGAGGGATATTTCTGTGATGCGGAATATCAGCTGTCCGCGGTCTGCCAGCTCCGCCGGTATGGTGGGCAGGGTGGGCAGGACTTCATTCTCCTTGAGAACCTCCAAATCCCGCTTGATAGAACGAGCCTTCTTGCGCAGCCGCTTCAGGTCATCCAGCTCTTCCTCCAGCAGAGCTTTGACTGTGGCCTTGTATATGCCTATCATGCGGCCGAGGCGTCCGGCTGCTGAGGTGGCGAACTCGTGCATGGAGGCCTCCTTGTTCACATCGATAAGGCGGATTTCCTGCTTGTCTTCCCGCGTAAAGAAGGTGGACTTAATGAGCAGCACGCCGGCTATCACCAGCATGGCAATCATACCCCAAGTGCCGCCGTAGGCCATGATAAGTGCCACAACAAGTGCTGCCAGACAGGCTGCTACGCCGGTAAGCAACCAGCCGGCTATCACAGTGAGCACTCCGGTGATGCGGTACACGGCGCTGTCCCGCCCCCAGGCGCGGTCTGCCAGCGAGGTGCCCATGGATACCATGAAGATAACGTAGGTTGTGGAAAGCGGCAGTCCCAAATCCGTACCCACGGAGATGAGCAGGGCGGCAATCGTCAGGTTCACAGAGGCGCGAATCATGTCGTAGTTCGCGCCGGATTCTTCCTCCGGTGTGAGGGGGCGGAAGCGGCGCCCCACAAAGTCGGCTATGGGTTTGGGTGTGATGCTTGTGATAAAGCGTGCGGTATTGATGGCGGAGCGCACAATGATGCGCGCAGGCTGGCTGGAGCCGAAGCGCTCTTTGCCGGTGTTGGAGGAGGAGAGTTTCAGCTCTGTTTCCGTAACCTTGCGCGCCTTTTTGGAGAAGAAGAGAGCCGCTACCATGATAAGCCCGGCAGAAATGAGGTAGAGCATGCTGGCCGCGGCGCCGTCCCCGGCGAGGATGTCGCCCATCTTGAGCGTGTGCACATTGGTATAGTTTACGGCCGGGTCGAAGAGCGCATCCTTGGAGGCCATGAACACGCCGATGAAGTTCACCATGTCGTTGCCTGCAAAGGCGAGAGCCAGTGAGCCCGTGCCGGCCAACACGGCAACGCGCAGTGTGTTGACCTTGCAAAGGTATTGCAGCAGGGCGGAGAAGAGTACCCAGAAGACGCCGGCACCCAGCATGATGGGGGCGGTCAGTCCCTGATCCACCAGAGCCTGAATATCGGCCTTAAAGATGCTGCCTTTGAGACCTTTGAAGATGATGAAGTAGCTGATGGCGGTGAAAGCCAGACCGCACCACAGCGGCCCTATATAGCGGTAGATTTTCTGAAAGCGGAAGCTAAAGATGAGGCGCGAAATCCACATGACGATGGCTCCCACGGTAAAGGCTATAGCCACGGAAGCAAAGATGGCGATTATCATCTTGAAGCAGCGCTCCTCGTTGATGTAGTCTGCCAGCGGGCAGGTAAGGAACTCTCCGCTGGTGTATATTGCCATACCAATGGCGGCTCCCAGCAATGAGAAAACCAGTGAAACCGTGGTGGAGGTAGGAAGACCCAGCGTGTTGAACGTGTCCAGCAGGATGATATTGCCCACCATCACAGCCAGATAGAGCACCATAACATCATGGAACGAGAACATGGCCGGCTCCATGACGCCGTTGCGAGCCACACTCATCATACCGCTGGAGAAGCAGGCTCCCAGCAGCACGCCTATGGCTGCCACACAGACCGCCTGATTGTAGGTGCCTGCGCGGCACCCGATGGAGGAGTTAAGGAAGTTACATGCGTCGTTACTTACGCCCACAATCAATCCGAATACGGAAAGCAGAGCCAGCATGCCGAAGATAACGTAGTAGATTTCCATGGTATATGCCACTCTTTTACCATGTTCCGCTGCTATTGACAAGAAAAATGTGATGATTTGTGTAGTTCCGCAATAAACACCCCCCTCTGCCAACCGCGAGTCGACAGAGGGGGGAAGGTGATGATGCGCGGAATCAGAGGGAAAGGAAGAAGGCCTGTTTGGCTGCAATAGCCTTGGCTATGAGTTCCTTCTGCTCTTCTGCGACGGGTTTGTCTGTCTTGATAACAGCCAGAGAGTCCCCGCTGGCGGCATCGCGTGGAGCTACGATGTTCTCGATATTGATACCGGCTTGGGAGATAATCTGGCCGATGACGGCAATGACACCCGGGCGGTCTTCGTAGCGCAGCACGAGGGTGTTGCCGGTAAGGGAGGCGTACAGGTGATCGAAGTTGTTGATACGCGATACCACCGGCTCGCCGTCCACTACCATACCTCGAACGCTGGTGATTTTCTGCTCTCCGTCTTCCTCCATGAAGAGGTCGAGGGTGAGCGCATCGTCGTAAAGCTTATCGTCCATGGGTTCACGAGCCTTGTAGACGATACCGTGCTCGCGCAGGCTGGCTTCTGCGGCAGCGGGCATGAGCCCCTGTTCTGCGCCCGGCACCGCACCTTGTAGAATCCACGGCGTGAACCATTTGCGGTAGGAACGCAGGTTGTTGTAGAAGGTACATTCTATTTTGCGTATGGGTTTGGCGCCTCCTGCCTGGTAGCAGAGCTTGCCCAACATAGCGGCGAGTTGCAGGTGAGCCGGACTCAGATTGGCCGGTTTTTCGGCGTTGATAACACAGCTTGTGTCTCCGCTGGTGAAATATGCCTGCATCTGCGAGGCTGCACGCATGGCGGCCAGCTTGTTGGCTTCCTTTGTGTTAGCTCCCAAGTGGGGGAGCAGTACATCTGCCACATCTGCACTGGGCTGCTGGGCCGCGGTGTCCTTGGGGTGCACATCCGTGCAGTAAATGATGTTCTTGCCGGCTGCGCGGGCGCGGCGTATGGCGTCTTCATCCACCACTCCGTATCGAGAACAGTTCACCAGCATGGCACCATCCTTCATCAGCCCAATGAGGCGGTCGTCGATAAGCCCCTTTGTTGCGGGACCTCCGGGCACATGCAGGGAGATAATGTCTGCGGTGGAGAAAATCTCTTCCATCTCGGCCGGGGTGGCACCAATGTTGAGAGCTCGCTGCTTGGAGAGGAAGTGGTCGTAGCCGAGTACGGTACACTCGAACCCCTGCAGGCGTTTCACCAGCAGGCGGCCGATGTTGCCGAGGCCGAGAATACCCACTGTTTTGCGAGTGAGTTCACGCCCCATGTATTTCTTTTTGTTCCACTCGCCGGCACGGGTAGTTACATCTGCCGGCACAACATAGCGGTAGGCCGCCAGAATCATGGCGATTACCTCTTCGGCAACGGCGTTTGAGTTGGCCCCCGGAGTGTTCATGACATCTATCCCCTTACTGCGAGCGTACACATAGTCTATGTTGTCGTAGCCGGCACCGGCGCGGATGATGCACTTGAGCCCCGGCATGCTGTCTATGACTACAGGCGTGACTTTTTCCGAGCGCACAATGAGCCCGGCGGCATCCGGGTGCGCCGAAGCCTGCTCATCTATGGGGAGAGAGTCGTTCTGCACCACTTCGTAGCCGGCGGCAGTCAGGGCTCCGGCGGCTGCTTTGTCCAGTTTGGTGGGAATAAGAATTTTCATATGTATTCGTTTTGAGAAAGTTAGTGTTCAATTTCGTGCAGGAAAAGTCCGGAGCGAAGCTTAGGCTCGAACCAGGTGGATTTGGGGGGCATAATCTCGCCGCTGTCTGCTACATGGAAAAGATCCGCCATAGTGACAGGGTAAAGGGAGAAGGCAACGCCCGAGCCTGTTCTGTCCTCCAGCTCTTGCAGCCCGCGAATACCGCCCACAAAGTCGATTCTCTCGCTGGTGCGCGGGTCGTCGATTCCCAGTATCGGTGCCAGTAGATTGGCCTGCAAAATAGCGCAATCCAAGCTTTCGATGGGGTGTGAGGCATCGAAACTGCCTTCTTTGGCAGTGATACTGTACCAAGTACCCCCCAGACACATACCGAATTCGTGCTTGCGGCGCGGGGCATAGGGGGCACCGGCAGGGGCGGGAGTCACGGTGAACTTGTCCGCAATGGCTGCAAGATACTGCTCGGGACTGAGGCCGTTCAGGTCGCTTACCACGCGGTTGTAATCCATAATGAAGAGATCCTCGTCGCAGAACGTAACAGCCATGAGATAGTTGAACTCTTCGTCTCCGTTGTAGTCCGGGTGCTGAGCACGGCGCTTGGCGCTCACAGCAGCACTACTGGCGGTGCGGTGGTGGCCGTCTGCAATGTAGAGGGCGGGCACTTCCTCGAAGCCCTTGCGTATGCTTTCGATAACCTCCGTATCCGTTACGGGCCAGAGCAGGTGGGTCACGCCATCTTCGCTCGTGAACTCGTACTCCGGTTTGTGGAACTTAATCCACTCTCGGATGGCTGCCGAGATTCCCTCGTGCTTGCGGTATGCCAGGAAAACAGGCTCCGTCTGGCAGGAGCATGTATCGAAGTGGTTGATGCGGTCGAGCTCTTTTTCTTTGCGGGTAAGCTCGTGTTTCAGGATGGTGTTGTTGAGGTATTCATCCACACTGGCACAGCCTACGATACCTGTTTGCACGCGCCCCCACATCATTTGGCGGTAGATGTAGTAGTATGGTGCAGGGTCACGCTGCAGGAAGCCTTTTGCAAGGAAGTCGCGCAGGTTGTCGCGGCTTTTTTCGTAAGTTACGGTGTCGTGTATCTGCTGCTCGCTTGTGTCGATATCGGCACGGCAGATATGCAGGAACGAGGAGGCATTGCCTGCGGCCATAGCGCAGGCCTCTGCATGATTCATCACATCGTAGGGCAGGCTGGAAACCTGCTCTGCGTACTGTTTGGGTGGCCGCAGTGCGGCGAAGGGGCGTATGGTTGCCATTGTGTCTGTATTGGAGAAATGTTATGATAATAATACTACCTTGTGTCTGTTTTTAGTCAAGCTAAATCGCTCACAAGATTTCCTGAATGGCGTAATTTGCCACGTCATCCTCGCTTAGTGCAGCCAACTCATCTGCCAGAGCCGTGGCAAAGCTGCCCGGTAGGCAGTGACGGGCAGCTGCTTTCTCTCCGGCTATTCCCAGTATGGCGGCACTAGCTACAGCGGCATGCAGCGGAGTATCTGCGGAGGCCATGCAGGCGGCAGACAATGCTCCCATAGCGCAGCCTACACCTGTGACTCGTGTCATGATTTCCGCTCCGTTGCGGCATGCTATGGTTGCGGAGCCATCCGTGGCATAGTCTGTTGGCCCGGTCACAAGCACGGCCGCACCTGTACTGCGAGCCAGAGCTTGTGCCGCTGCTACGGCTTCTGCGCTATCGGCTGTGCTTTCCACCCCGCGGCAGATGGCGCCCTCTGCACCGGCTAGGGCGATAATCTCTGAGGCGTTACCGCGAATTAAAGCCGGTGGAGTGGCCAAGAGCTCGCGGCAGACACTCGTACGGTACTTCAATAGCCCCACAGCTACAGGATCCAGCACCCAAGGTATATTCGCAGACTTTGCCTCCTGTACCGCAGCTCGCATGGCCTGAGCCTGAGCGGCAGAGAGTGTGCCCACATTCACAAGCAAGCCGTTGGCACAGGTGTGCAGCAGGTCGCGTATCTCGCTCTCGTCCTCTAGCATTACCGGCACTGCTCCTACTGCCAGCAGGAAGTTTGCTGTGATGTTCTGCACCACGCTATTGGTAAGGCAGAGTATGAGTGGACGTCGCTTCCGAATATTTGCCAGAACTTTGGCGGAAATTTGTTTCGGTTCGCTCATAATAAGTCTGTTGCTGCTTTTGTGGGATCCTCAGCGGCGCAGATGGCCGACACAACGGCCACCCCGGCAGCAAGCCCGGTGGCGCGTATGGCGGCGGTGCGCTCGCGGTTCAGCCCGCCTATGGCTACCACGGGCAGGGGGCTCATGCGTGCCAGTGTCGCCCAGCCTTCTACCCCCATGGGCGTCGGTGCGTCTTCTTTGGTGATAGTGGGGAACACCGGGCCGCAGCCTACGTAGTCCACCAATTTTGTATCCACTGCCGCCATTTGCTCGGCTGTGGTGACCGTGAGTCCCAGGATTTTGTGCGGACCTATGAGTGCGCGAGCTTCCGCTACCGGCATGTCGTCCTGTCCTATGTGGATGCCGTCCGCATCTATTTCTACGGCCAGCAGTACATTGTCGTTGATGATAAGGGGGATTCCCACGCTGCGCAGGTAGGCCTGCAGAGGCAGTACTTGTGCGCGCTGCTCAGCGTGCTCGAGCTGCTCGCTGCGGTACTGCACGATGGTAACACCGCCTTCTACGGCACGTTTCACAGTTTCGAGCAAGCCATAGCGGCAGCGCTCGCATTCATCCGTCACGAGATACAGGTGGTAATTTGCCGAGTTCATATCAGCCGAAAAGCGGAGTGGAGTAGTAGCGGTCTGCACTGTCCGGCAGGATGACAACAAGCGTTTTACCTACCATTTCGGGGCGTTGTGCCACCTGAGTCGCAGCATAGAGCGCGGCGCCGGAGGATATTCCCACCAGAATGCCTTCTGTACGAGCCAGTTCTTTCGCTGTGGTGAAGGGTGCTTCATTATCCACAGGGAGAATTTCATCGCACACGCTCATATCCAACACAGAGGGGACAAAATTGGCACCGATTCCCTGTATGGCGTGCGGCCCCGCAGCGCCTCCGCTGAGCAGGGGCGAAGCCGCCGGCTCCACGCCTATGACACGCAGTGTGGGGAATTGCTCTTTCAGGAACTTACCTGTACCGGAGATGGTGCCGCCCGTGCCGATGCCGGCCACAAGAGCATCCACCTGTCCGCCCGTAGCCTGCCATATTTCCGGCCCGGTGGTGGTGTAGTGAGCAGCTGCGTTGGCGGGGTTGTCGAACTGGCCGGCGATGATGGCTCCGGGAATGCTAGCCTGCAATTCTGCTGCCTTGCGCAGCGAGCCTGCCATGCCCTCTGCCGCCGGGGTCAGCACAATTTCCGCTCCGTATGCCTTTAGTATATTGCGGCGCTCGATGCTCATGCTCTCCGGCATCACCATGACGGCACGGTAGCCTTTTGCAGCGGCCAAGGCCGCAAGGCCTATTCCCGTGTTGCCGCTGGTAGGCTCTATGATGGTGCCACCGGCTTGCAGCCGTCCTGCGGTCTCGGCATCATCTATGATAGCACGCGCCGCTCTGTCTTTCACCGAGCCGGTGGGATTCAGGTACTCCAGCTTGAGAAGCAGACGCGCCTTTAACCCGTGACGGCGGTTGTAGTTCACCGGCTCCAGCAGGGGGGTGCCGCCTATCAGGCTGTGTATGGATGTGGGGAGGCTCATGGTGTTTTATTTCGGTTTGAAACAGAGGAAATTTCCTCCAGCATGCGGATGGCTTGTTTATTGCCGAGCTCGGCAGCGTTGATAAGCCAGCCGCCTGCCAGTTGCGGTTGCTGCGGCACGCCGTAGCCCTCCGCAAAGCAGAGGAACATAGCAAAGGCGGCTTCCGGCGAGCCTTGCATGGCAGCGTAGCGCAGGTATTGCACAGCGCGCTTGGGGCTGCGGGGATTTATCTGCATGTAATGCTTTGCCAGCTCAATCTCGGCGTGTGGGTGTCCGGCTTCTGCAGCTATGCTGTACCAGTGTCTTGCTTGTGCCACATCAGGTTGCGTCCCGACGCCACGGGCGTAGCATGCACCCAGAGCTGCTGCGGCACGTATTTCTCCTTTATTTGCCGCAACTTGCATCCATTTGAAGCCAAGTTCGGCGTTTTTCGCTGCCTTACGCCCGGTGAGAAGTCTCCGCCCCAACTCATAGCATGCCGTTGCGTCTCCGTCTACGGCCTTGGTGGCAATTTGCGGCGTGTTGTTGAACCCGCAGTTGTTCAGCAGCAAGGCGGTGATCAGTAGACTGAGGCGGCGGATAATCACTGGAAGTAACGGCGTTGTTTTTCGGTAATGTTCATGCCGAGTTTTTGCATGACGGCCAGCATATCCTCCCACACTGCACGGCGTGCGGTCAAGGTATCGTTGCGCAGCAGGTAGCTGGGGTGGTAGGTTACTCGCGCGGGAATCCCCTGCGTCTCGAACCATTTGCCACGCTGGCTTGCTACACTGGAGGCGTGCCCCAGCAGACCTTTTGCCGCCGTGCCGCCCAAGCAGACGATGCAGGCGGGACGTATGGCGCGAATCTCGGCCTGAATAATGGGGAGGCAGGCGGCGATTTCCGCATCGCTCGGGGCGCGGTTAGATTTATTCTGCTCCGGCCCCATGGACGGGCGGAATTTGCAGATGTTGGATATATAGACCTCGGAGCGCTTGAGTCCCATCGCGGTGAGAATTTGTGTCAGCTTTTGTCCGGCCGGTCCGACAAATGGCTCCTGCTGCTGCTCTTCCTCGTAGCCGGGAGCCTCCCCTACCAGCATAAGCCGTGCGTGCGGCGTGCCTGTGGCAAAGACCATGGTATCCCGCAGAGTTCCCAGCTTGCGAGCGGCACGCCAATTCTGCGCTTTTTCCCGCAACCAAGCCAGCTTATCTTCCACAGTCTGCGGAACTTCTGTTGCAGATGCGGCGGGTGCGGATACCGGAGCAGGTGGCTGCGTGTTGCCGCGGCGAGCTGCCAGCATCCACTCGCGCAGAATGGCGCGAGCGCTTGCATCCACAGGCAGAGTGGTCTGCCCCTGCATGGGCAGGTTGCTGAGAGCTTCTACAGCCAGCTGTCGGAGTGTTGGCACGGCGGGTCAGGGGATTGTGGTGTTGCAGAGTTTGCGAAGCATGGCATCTATGCCTATGACGACCTCCGCAAACTCTCGGTAATCCAGCTTATCCGGGGTGTCGCTGGTTTCGTGGTAGTCGTCGCAACGCATGTAGGCTGTGTCAGTTATAGCAAAGGATGGTATACCCTCTTTCATGTACGACCAATCGTCCGACCAGGCAATGCCGCGGGTCAGATAGCTGAATGCCAGCGCTCGCACGGGAAAGCGGCATACGGAGGCGTAGAGCTCGGCACACTGCCGTGAGAATCGCCGCCCGCCATGGAGGCGCATGAAGCGGTTGGTGCTCATGAATGCCACATAGTCGCAGCGGTCGTGTAGCCCCACCAGCGAGCCGGCTACGGCACTGCGGCGCTTTTTGTTGACGCGCGGGGAGTATACCCCCAGTGTTTCCAGAGACATCATGCCCAGCACCTTTTCCGGGCCTCCCAGTTCCTGCACCAAAGCGCGGGCATGCACCCGCGAGCCCATCTCATCCGTTTGGAAAAAGGGAGCTTCCTCATTTGCATAGGCCACAAAAATGAGGCCGTTGCGCAAGGGAACATCCTTGAGCCGTGCAGCTAGGCTCAGCAGAGCGGCCACTCCGGAGGCGTTGTCGTTGGCTCCCGGCGTGCCGGTCTTACCCTCAATTACCGGCCCGTGCACATTCCATTTCTCCATGCCGACACGCGTGTCGTAGTGGGCACCCAGTACCAGCCATGGAGCGGAGGCGTCCGTGCCGGGCTTGCGCACTTCTATATTCACTGCTGTTTTGCCGGCGGCGCTCTTGTATTCTTCTTTTGGCGGTATGGCGTAGCATTGCCTGTTGACCCTATATCCCATTTTGCGGAATTCGGTGTCTATATATTCCGCTGCGCGGGAATAGGCCGCTTGTTGGTAGTGATTTCGCTCCCCTATCTCTCCGGCCAAAGTCGTAACATGGCGGCGAAGCGTTGTTTCCTCCGTCCGTGTGTTGGGTATCGCGCCACTGCCTGTCGGCTGGTAAAGCCTGGTACAGCCAACTGTTGCTAGCAGGGCGCAGAGTATCGTGGGGATGAGCCGTTTCATGTACCTCGCCAGTGTACTCCCATCGTGTCGGCTTTGCAAGTCTGCGGTGTGACAGTGATGTCTTCCTTTGTGCTTGTGTACACATGTTTTTTGGTGTATCATGTTCCCAACATTATGTCAGACCCCATCTTAAAAGCAACTGACCTCGTGCGGCATTTCGGTGCTGTGAAGGCGGTGGACGGCATTTCCTTCGAGCTGCAGGCCGGGCAGTCCGTGGGGCTTATAGGAGCCAATGGCGCCGGCAAGACCACGACCATGCGCCTGCTTGTAACCTTGGATTTGCCGGATAGCGGCTCTATTTCCTACGGAGGTATCGATGCTATGGCGTATCCGGAAAAAGTCCGCTCCCGCATAGGGTGGATGCCGGATTCCTTTGACCCCATCCCCCATACGACCGTGCACGACTACATAGACTTCTTCGCTCGAGCCTACGGCTTGTCCGGCAGTAAGCGCGTGGAGGAAGTGGCGCGTATTCTGGAATTCTGCGGCATTACCGCCCTGAGCGGGCGCTACATCAACAAGCTTTCCAAGGGGCAGACACAACGCCTTTCCCTTGCCCGTACGCTCATAGGAGACCCCGATTTCCTGGTCATGGATGAGCCTGCCGCCGGGTTGGATCCCCAAGCCCGCTTGGAGTTTAAGCAACTGGTGCGCGAGTTGCAGAAAAAAGGGAAGACTTTGCTTATCAGCTCGCACATACTCTCTGAGCTGGCTGAGATGTGCGATACGATGATTTTCATGGACAAAGGGCGCATTATCCGCCGAGGTTCACAGGATGAGCTTCTGGAGAAGGCCGAAAAAGGCACTACTTACAGCATACGCCCGGTGGGGGATGCCACTCCGCTGCTTGCCGGCTTGGCAGAAAGCGAAGCCTGGCATGGTGCTACTCTGCAAGAAGATGGTTGTGTGCTGGCTACCTGCAAGGCAGAGGGGGAGGCGGCTTTGGCTCAGGAGTTGCAGAAAATCTGCGTGGCTCACCCCATCATCGAATTCTCTCGCAACCGCAAGAATCTGGAGGAAACATTTGTCAACATCTTACAGGAACAAAAATGAACAGGTATTTTTCTGATTTTCTTCCCGCCGCTTTGGTGCGGGATATGCGCCGCAGCTTGCGCTCCCGTGCCTATATAGCCATGCTGATGCTGGCTCTGCTGGCGGCTGTGTGGGTACAGTACGATGCCATACAGGAGGCTCGCGAAACTATGGAGATGGGAGGTGGCGGCTGGCTGTTTCTCATAGCAGCTATTGTGTTGTGTTTTGTGGTGCCGAATCGAGCGGGCGAAGCGGTCTCGGCGGATGCTAAAGTAAAAGGCACCAACTTCATGATGCTTACCCCCTTGAGCTCACGCCGCATTGTGTGGGGTACTTGGTTTTCTGCTCTGGTGCAGCTTCTGCTGGTGGCGGCTTTCGGGGCGCTCATCCTGTGGTGGCGTCTGGAGAGTACGCCTGCGGCGGCTCCGCTGGGTACGACGGCTCACAGCGGGCTTCGCGCCCTGGCTCACACTCCTGCGCTTCAATTTACCCCGGCTCAGATTCAGACACTCTACGCTTTGCTTGTGGGAGTGGGCGCGCTCATGTGTGCCGTGTTCATGTTCCTGGCTCAGCTGAACCGCTTTTTCCGTTTGGCTGCTGCCGGATTTGTGCTGGCGCTCGGGCTGGGCTGGGTTGTAGAGAATGTGCTTACGGTGGAATGGTTTACACAGGAGCACTACAACCCTATCGCGGAGTTCCTCAATCAGTTTACCGGCTATTCGCTCTATCTGCATCTGGCGGATGGTATCCTGGCTCTGCTTCTTATGCTGGAGCTGGCTCGCCGCAGCTATGCCGCTCCGGCGGAGAATTGCTCTTTCAGCGTGCGTTTGTTGGCACTTTTGCCGGTGCTCAGCGTGCCGTGTCTGTACTATATCCTGCCGGATATCGCGGAGGAGACTCTGCGGGGGCAATTCGACTTCGGCGTGGAATATGCCGTTTTTGCGCTCATGTGCGATGCTTTGTTGCCCACTTATTCTTTATCCGCGCACGATAAACGCGCGCTGCGCTGGCTGCCGACTTACCTCCAAACTCCCGGTGTGGGGCAATCTGCCCTTTGTTTGGTGTTGGGCATGGCTGTCTGCTGGGGCGTGGGTGCCTGGCTGCCGCAGCCGCTTGAGATTCCCGCCGGTGAGCCCATATATATCATGCACGACGAGCGGTACCTTGCAAGCGGTATGCGTTACCTGACCAGCGCGTATCTTTTTCTGTGCTCCTTGCTGCTCACGGAGTTGATGTGCCGCCGCACGAATGTGAATCGCCCTGTCGTGTGTGCCGCTGTGCTGGTGGTGCTTTGTGTTGTGTCCTCTATAGGCTCCATGCTTGCCTCCGGGGAGGCTCGCTGCTACATCGTCGCGGCTTTGCCCGGCGTGAACACTCCCGAGCTCATCGTCACGGAAGCGGGCGAGATGCAACTGTATATCAGCGCAGCCATAACAGCCTGCTGCCTTCTGCTCACTCTTGCCGCGCTCATGTGGCGCGGCCGCAGAAGAGGATAGCATGCGGTTGGCGTTTGGATTTCCGCATCCCCACCGTGGCATTGAGGCGCCCGGAGGGCGGGGTGGGGTGAGGCTGCCCTAGCTTAATTTTCGGGTGCTTTCTGCTCTTTTGCCTGCGCTATACTCTTCAAAAAAAACGCCTCCCGATATGGGAAGCGTTTTTTGGGGAGAAGTAAATCCCAATGAGGGAGGATTTACTTGTTGAGCTTTATGCGGAGGCGAGTGGTAGAGGTGCCGTCTTTTACGGTACCTACGCCGTCTATGCGATCTACATATTTGGCGATGGCCTCACAAGCGTCTGCGATATCATCCGCCTGGTTTGCCTTCTGCTCTGCGGGAGAGGGCTCGTGGTAGACGAAGCGGTCTTCCTCCTCGTAGTCGTCTTCCTCGATATAGTCCTCGGAATCTTCATCGGCGGCGGCTACGGCTATCACATCGTCCTCCACCTCGTTGTCCACCTCGGCTTCGTCTTCCACACCGAGAGTCAGGGGCGCTTTGTCTGCCTCTGCTGCTTTAGCCAGCTCGTTTGCGATACCGCGAGCCGTGGTGGCCAGCGGAGCAAAGCGGATGGAGAACACGCCACCTGCAAAGGGGGTGCTGCCCGTAGCGGCTTGGGCGATTTCCGCGTTGTAGTTGGAAGATGTGCCAATGGTGAAAGCGGTGTCGCTCACAGTGAGGTTGGGTACCATGTCCGGTGTGAACCAAGGCATGGCAACACTGTAGGAAGTGGCTTTATCCAGAGTGGTGGGAACGATGGGGAGCATGTTCACCACGGCGGGATCCTGGCCAAGCTTGGCGGCGACCTCGCCGGCGGTCTTCACGATGGCCTCCCACCCCTCGGAGAGCTTGCTCCGATCTGTCACGCCTGTGTAGAAGCAGATGCGGGGTATAGCAGCGGTATTGCCGGGGGAGCCTCCGAGAGTCACGGGCAGGCTGCCAGCGCTATCGATGGTGATGGCCATGCTGTTGCCCATGCCGTCGGAGATGGTTCCCATGGCGCTGAAAAGAGCCTTGAGGTCGGGCAGGAATCCCTTTGCCATGGAGATTTGAGCGGTTGTCTGCTGCTGAGCATCGGCGGGCAGGGTGGCCACATAGCCATCCACCACACAGAGCACGGCATCCAGCACTTGTTGGCAGCCGGGTATAGTGCCATAGTCCGGCATGGTGCTTTCTGCGTAGAGGATGTTACCGGGCTTGTCTGCCAGTGCGGTAAGGGTGAGCTTGCCGGGCTTGTAGCTCATACCCTCCTGGATAGAGGTCTTGTATTCCAGCTCGATGCAGCCGTTGTCCTGCCATATCTGTATGAAATCCGGAGAGTTGCCGGCAGGGATGCACAGACGAGTCGCGGTGCTGACCAGCAGAGCCGTGCTATCCGCAGCGGCGGTCCAGACGGTGGCTCGGGCTGCATCCGTGGAAGCCAGTTCGCGGAAAGTGTTTTCCACAATACCGGTCCAGTCGAGATAAGGCGCGAACTGTATCTTGTTGTATACAGCGCTGACACCGGGGGCTGCCCACACGAGTGCGGCCGGGCTCTTACCGAGATTGGCATCTGCTGCGGCTGTCTTGGCGGTACCCAGCACGGAATCCTCCGGCTTGGTAGGCAGTACAATCTCGGCCGGATTCTCGCATACCACGGCTTGCAGAGCGTTGCCCTCGCGACGCAGAAGCACGTAGACGGTGCGCTTGTCCAGTTCGGCGCTGATGGCTTTTTGAGTTTCTGTCAGCTCCTTGCGGGTCACTTGTCCGGTCTCGTAGTCGAAATCATAATCCGGTCTTACAAACTCGCGCCCCCTCAGCTTAAAGCTGATGCCGGCCAAGCCGTTTGCCTCGTAGGGTGCGCGCATTTCGTTTTCATCCGTGGGGTCGATGTCCTCCTGCATAGCGGAAACAGCCGTATTGAGCCACTCCTGTAGCATGCCCTCGTTGCCGGCTTCTGTGGTAAGCACAGCATAGAGCGGGGGGAGCTTCACACTGCTCATGCCTTCCAAAGCTGCCTTGCTAACGCTGTCCTTGTAGCTCTTCACTAAGCGGGAGATGATGCTCTTTGCGGGATCCGCAGCGGTATCCTCCCAAAGAGAAAGTGCGGGGGTGTCTTCCAGTGTGGACTTGGAAATCCAGGGTTCAAGAGCTTTCACGGAGTTCACGGTACCCTCGCTTGCTGCCAGAGCTATACTTTGCAGGCGCAGAAGCTCATCCGGAGCGGTATCGCCCTCCATCTCTCCGATGGTGCGAGCGAGCCCGCCGATGTTGTTCATCGTGAAGAGAGCTTCTACATTGGCGGGGATGAGAGCCAGAGCCGGGTATGCCGCAGCACGTTGAGCCGGGGTGGCTGTGGTGGCAGGTATGGGGGTAGCCAGGCTTGTGTAAACCTGTGCGGCCGTATCGGACGGCTGTTGAGCATAGATGGGCGCTACGGTGGCGGCCATCAGCATAAGGGTGGTACGCATATTCATGGTACAACTATTATAAAAAGTCTAACGCGCCTGTAAAGTATAAAGTGTGCATGCAGCAAATAAAAATCGCACATGCTCCGAATCTTCGCGGGGATGGATGCGCAGAGCTATCGCAACATTCCTGCGGCAGCGGCTAGTTTTTTTGCTGAGGCTCGACCTTTTACTGCGAGGGAGGGCGCAAAGACGGAGAGGCGGAACTCTGCCACCATGAGTCCATAGGCAAGCCAGGCGGGGGTACCCGCGTGGCGGGGGTACTCGGCATAGAAATCCGGGCGGATGGCGGTGCGGAGCGTGTCTATACGTTCCAGCTCACGTGCTGCCGGTTGCTGTGCTATCTTCTGCAAGCGTTGCTGCATACCGCGGGCAAACCGCCCTATGTCTTGTAGGGTTGCGGGCTCTGCCTCGGACAGGAAAAAGGCGCGTGTGAGCCACTGCCACTCCTGCTGCAAATCCTCAGCTATGCGTGCGGCGTAGCGATCTCTCGCGGCGGTGAGGCAGAACTCACGCAGCTGCGCCTCTGCGGCGGCCAGTTGCTCCCAGAGCTTGGAGAGAGGTCCGGCTATGGTGTCGTAGAGCCTCTCTCGCATGCGCAGGCATGCGGCATCGAACTCAGCGGCAGTGCGCGGCCGGGGTACCAGCGTGGCATCCATGGCAGCGTAGATGGTATCTGCCACATTATTTTTCGGCTGCGTGCCTAGAGTGGCCATAGCAAGCTTAGCTTCCACGGATTTGATAGGCAGACGCTTGCGAATACTGCTGATAAAATCTGCATGGCGGATAAGCGCCAGCCTACGCACGCCCAAGCGGTGGGCTCGCTCTGCTTCCTGCTGCGAGGGGTAGACCTTGATGCGCACACGCTCACCTTCATCGTGCAAGGCGGGGTAGCCAGTGCCGGTACCCACATCCACAGTAGAGGGCAGCTCGCCGCAGTCCCAGCGGGTCATGGCAGTGGCGGAGAAACTGCGAGATGCTTTTTTGCGGAAGCGCTGCTGCTGTATACTTTGCAATCTCTCCCGCAGGGCATCCATGTGGGAGCCATAGGCGAGCGTGTTTTCCGCCTCATCATATATACGCACCTTGGTAATGAGGTCGTTGGGTAGGCGGGAGGTGTCGAATTGCTGCGCGTTGCAGAACTTCTGCGTGCGGCGCATGGTAAACTCTGCCAGAGCCTGCTCCAGCGGTCTGTCCGGCTCGTGCTCGTACCACTCGTCCGCAAAATCATCTGCCGCATTGCCGATGGGCATGAGGAATTGCCGCAGTTCCTTGGGGAGGGTTCGCAGTAGAATCTCGGCGCGATCTGCCAAGTGTGCCTGTACTCCCCAGGCCGGCAGCCAGTCCGGGAAATCCGCCAGTTGGTCGATGTGCACCTCCAGAGTGACGCCGTCATCCGCCTCGCCAGGGTTGTGGGTATAGTATATATCGTATTCCGCTCCGCCCGCGCTCATGGTATCCGGGTACATGTCCGCCGGGGCATTATCCTCCCCAGGGTATACACAATCTGCGTAGGGAACGAAGAGGATTTGCGGGTTGAGTTTTTCTGCTTTTTCGCGCCAACGGCGCAGAGCCTTGGCGGAAGCACAGTCCTGAGGCAGAATACCGGCGAAGAAGTTATACACGCCTTGCTCGCACCAAATGAGGTCGCGACGGCGTAGCTTGGCCTCTACGCTTTGCACCTTTTCTCGCATCTTTTGCAGGTGGTGCAGGAAAGGCGCGCTGTCCTGCAGCTGCATGCCGAGAATCGCCTCGCGAATCAAAATCTCGCGAGCTGCGGGCAGGTTGTAGCGTGCGTAGGAGATGCGGCGGCCATCTATGATGGTGAGGCCCCCGCAGGTGACGCGTTCCTTGGCGTACACCACCCCGGCTGCTTTGTCCCACGCGGCATCGTAGGCGTGGCAGGAGCATAGTTGCGGGGCTATCTGCTCCACCCACTGCGGCTCCAGCACAGCGCAGCGGCGCATGAAGAGTCGGCTGGTTTCCACCAGCTCGGAGCCGAATATCCACTCCGCGCGCTTATTGCGGCGGAATAGCCCGCTACCGGGGAAAATGCTGAAATCTCGCCCGCCGGCTCCTCGGTATACCTTGTCTTCCGGTCGCCAAACGCCGAATTGCAGCGGAGCGCCGGCTAGCAGAGCGCGGTGTATCATCTCCGGCGTTGCTTGCTTATTCTCCGGGGGAAACTCGGGTATGTGCCAGCGCAGCGTATCCTGCAGAGCTGCTGCCAAATCCTGTGCAAGATTGTGCCACTCTACCATGCGCAGGAAGTTGAGATAATTCTTGCTGCACCACTTGCGCAATTGGTTGCGTTTTAAGCTGCGTTTTTCTCTGAACTCCAGTGAACTGCGCCACAGCGAAAGCATGGAAAGGAAATCGCTGTCCGCATTTTTCCACTGCGCGTGTGCCTGGTCTGCCTGTGTGGCGAAATCCTGAGGCCGCTCTCGCGGATCCATGATACTCAGACCTGCTACAACGACCAGCAACTCTGCCAGACAGTGTTCGTGCTCGGCTTCCAGCAACATGCGTCCCAAGCGCGGGTCGAGCGGCAAGCGTGCCAGGCTGCGCCCGGTATCAGTCATCTTCTTGCTGCGATCCAGTGCACCGATTTCTCGTAGGGTTTTGTAGCCCTCGTTGATAAGGCGTGCGCTTGGTGGGTCGGGCAGGGGAAATTCACCCAGCGGCGGCAGGTGTAGGTCTGCCATACGCAGGATAACGCCTGCCAGGGCACTGCGTTTGATTTCCGGGTCGGTGAATGGCTCTCGTTGCTCGAAATCCGACTCTGCATAAAGTCGGATGCACACGCCCTCGGTCACGCGGCCGCAGCGTCCTGCGCGCTGTCGTGCGCTGGCTTGTGATATAGGCTCCACTTGCAGGCGCTGAATCTGGCGGCCGGGCAAATAGCGGGAGATGCGAGCCAGACCGCTGTCAATGACATAGATAATGCCCGGTATGGTGAGGGAGGTTTCTGCTACATTGGTAGCCAGCACGATGCGGCGGGTGCCCTTCTGTGGGTGGAAAATGCGTTGCTGCTCTGCCAGCCCCAGCCGTGCAAAGAGGGGGAGAATGTCTGTGCGCGGCAGGTTAAGGTATTCTAACTCGTCTGCGCAGTCCCGAATTTCGCGCTCACCGGGCAGGAACACCAGAACGTCTCCTCGGTCGTCCAGCTCAGATAGCCAAGTTACGGCGCGGGCTACATGTTGCGGCAGTTCTTCGTCCGGGGTGCGCTGCGGCATGTAGTGCAAGTCCACATGGTAGGTACGTCCCTCTACGTTGATGATGGGGGCGCCGCCGAAAAACTCGGAGAAAGCTCCGGCGTCCATGGTGGCAGAGGAGATGATGAGCTTGAGGTCGGGGCGGCGTGCCAGCAGCAGCTTCATGTAGCCGAGCAGAAAATCGATGTTGAGGCTGCGCTCGTGTGCCTCGTCCAGTATGATGGTGTGGTATTTGCGTAGGTCGCGGTCGTCCTGAGTTTCGGCCAGCAGGATGCCGTCCGTCATGAGTTTGAGCTTCGTATTGCGGCCGGTCTTGTCATCGAACCTCACCTGGTAGCCCACATAGTCCCCCAATTCGCTACCAATCTCCTCGGCTATGCGTCGCGCCACGGCTACAGCTGCAAGGCGGCGCGGCTGGGTGCAGCCCAGCATGCCGCGGCGGCGACCGGCTACTTCCAGTGCGATTTTGGGCAGCTGGGTTGTCTTACCACTACCTGTCTCACCCACTACCACCACGACTTGGTGGCTACGCAGAGCTTCGGCTATTTCTTGCCTACGGCGGGAGATAGGTAAATCCGGGTAGCAGAATTCGGGCGTTTTTTCTGTGCGGGGGGCTTCTGACATGCGACTGTGTGTTGTTACCAATCCTGCATAGCTCCGCCGGCTTCGCGGGATTTTTCTGCCAGAAACACGATGCGATGTCCCGTTACAGAATCTTCCAGCAAAGTCTTACCGGGAGACGTAGGTTCCCCCCGCATTTGTGCAATGAAGTCCAGCACCACCTCGCGGTCTCCGCCGCCGTGGTGGCGGCCTTCCTGAGCTTCGGTCACATCCACTACATGCCGTACGCGTCCTTCCGGTGCTTGCGGTGTGATGGTGGATATCGTGAAGCGTCCGGTCTCAAAGGTGCCGTATATCTCTCCTCGTGTGCCGGTGATGTGTACGCGCCGCTCAGAAATGGAGGCACCGCCCGTCATGGAGAAGGTGCCGGTGGCGCCGTCCATGTACTCGATAAGTACGGACTGGTGATCCACGATATCTGTCTTGCAGCGGTAGGCGCAGGCTCCGTACGGATTCTCGGGGGAACTGAGAGCGGCTTCTTTCTCTGCATCCGTTTCGGGCGGGCGCATGTTGGAGTCGTACCACAAGTTATCAGCCCATCGCTGGGGACTCTCGATGTAAAGGCGGCGGGCAGAGTACGGGCAGTCTCGCTCTACGGGGCAATCTGTCAGGCACCGCGTGCCGGCTCCTTGCGGTGCGTTCTCCGGGACGAATTGAAACATGCTGCCCACGCTGGCAATGCGCCGCGGGATGTTGTCGCCCATGAGCCAAGCCATCAGATCCAAATCATGGCTGCATTTGGTCAGTAGCATGCCCGAGCCACAGATTTCTGCGTTGGCATATTTGCCGCGCACGAATGATACGCTCTCGTGGAAATAGTTTACCTGTGCCGACATGCGGATGTTGATAACCTTGCCAATCTCCCCGCTTTCCATAGCTTTCTTGAGCCTCTGGTAATAGGGTGCGTAGCGCAGCACATGGCACACCATGACTGTGCGACCGGTCTCGCGGGCGCAGTCCAGCAGCCGCCGGGCGTCCTCCTCGTTCTGCGCAAAGGGTTTTTCCAGCAGCATATCGTAGCCGTGGCGAAGCAGCGGCAGACTGGTGCTCACATGCAGGCGATCCATCGTACCGTTGATGACCGCGTCTGCAAACTTGGGTACGGCTACAAGCTCTTCCACCGTGGAAAAGCAGTTGGATTTGTCGAACCCGAAGGTAAGGCGGGCGTAATCCCGCCGCTTTTCATCCACATCCACCACACCCACAATTTCCAGCAATTCGGGGTTGGTGAGAGCTACTCGCGAGTAGATAGTAGAGCGCACCCCCATGCCCACCACGATGACACGCAGCGGAGGCTTGGTGTTGTGCTGTTGTTCGGAGGTCATGCGAAAATTATTTTCCCCAACGCTGTGTGATACCGCCGTAGGAGTCGATGCGGCGGTCGCGGAAGAATGGCCAGATACGGCGGTGGGCTTCCAGCGCAGCGAGGTCGACATCTGCGTAGAGAATGGTACGCTCATTCACAGGCGCCTTTGCTACAATCTGCCCGCAGTAGTCGCTTACAAAGCTTTGCCCCCAGAAGGTTGTTTCTCCCTCCACCCCGCAGCGGTTCACGGCGCAGATATAGCAGCCGTTCGCCACCCCGTGGCCGCGCTGCACGGTTTCCCACGCGCAGTGCTGAGCTGTGTAGAGCTCCTCCTCCCCAGGAATCCAGCCTATGGCGGTGGGGTAGAAGATAATCTCTGCTCCCTGCATGGCGGTGAGTCTTGCAGCCTCCGGATACCACTGATCCCAGCAGATGAGGACGCCTATGCGCCCGTACTTCGTATCAAAGCATTTGTAGCCTAAATCTCCGGGGGTGAAGTAAAACTTCTCCTCAAAGCCGGGATCTTGTGGTATGTGCATCTTACGGTATTGCCCCAGAAAGCTGCCGTCTGCATCGATAACCCACGCTGTGTTGTGGTACAGGCCGGTGGCGCGTTTCTCGAATCCGGCGGCGACTATGACAATACCCAGTTCGCGAGCCTGCTCGCAAAGCTCATCTGTCCACGCACCGGGGATGGGGTCTGCCGTATCGAACAGCGCACAGTCCTGAGTGCGGCAGAAGTAGAGCGTAGTGCACATTTCCTGAGTACAGACAATCTGAGCGCCTCCGGCGGCGGCCTCGCGTATGGCTGCCATTTGCAGCCGCTTATTCTCGGCGGAATCGGCTACGGCTTCTTGCTGGATGAGTGCGATTCTGGGCATGCGCCGTACTATACCACATTTGCGTGCGTTTTGCAAGACATGCACACAAAAACAGACAAAAAAGCTGCCGCTTGATACGAAGCGGCAGCTTTTCCGAAAAGAATAAAGCTGTGGATTATTTCTGGTCTGCGGCCACACGGCGAAGGTGTTCCACTACCGTTTTCATGGTTTCCTTCTGGTTCTTGCCGGCCATGGCAGCCTGAATGGTGACGCGCTGAATCTCAGTCTCGCGCATAATCATGAGCGAGATAGCCATCTGAGCCTGCTCGCTGAAGTATTTTGCAGCCTGCGGGTATTTCGTGTTCAGTGCCTCGATATCGCCGGCATAGCGGTTGCGCACAGCCAACACTCCTGCCACATTTGTGGGCTTTTCAACCTTGAGCACAGAGATGATTTTGCGGTTGATGATGTTTGCTTCCTCCACGTATTGGCGGTACTCCCCGGTGAGGCTGTCCAGCGGAGTGGCGTCTACCACTTTCTGCATGAGGTCGAACTGCTGTTCCGGGGTGGGTGCGGCACCGCCACCTGGAAGCTCGGCGCTCAGCTCCAGCGTGTTGGCCGTAAGGAGGATGAGGTAAGTGCGGACGCCGGGGTCAATTTCGAACCAAGAGAGCTGGTTCTTCATGGTAAAGCCCGGTACATTGTCCGGCAGTTGGGTGGTGGGTGTTGCGGACTCCTGAGCTTGTGCGCTGAAAGCGAAAGCAGCACATACCAGTGCGAGTATGGATTGTTTCATGTCGAATGATGGGGGTTATTGTTTTTGTATGTCCAGAAAAAGTGTTCGGTAGGTTTGTATGGTATCGGAAAGTCGGTAGGGAAAAGGTACTTCCGATACCGGCTCAGGACTGTATGTATGCCACTGAGAAAGAGTGTCGATGATACCGGCTGTATCTCCCGGGGCAACGCGGCCTTCCGGCAGGAATGCTTCCATGTACTCGCCTATGACACCGTGGTCGTAGCCGACTACCGGCCTTCCGAGCGCCAGCGCTTCCAGCACGGCTCGGTCCCAGGTCTTCGGCTCTCGTGATAGCGTGAGCGTGACATCGCATGCGCAGAGAACATCACGCAAATCCGGTCTGGCTCCTAACCAAGTGATATGCTCGGCAAGCCGTGCATCTTCGAACTTTTGCCGCAGGTCTGCAAGGTGTTCCGCGTTTGCTCGGCGTGTATCGCCGGCTATGAACACGTGCGCTGCTACTCCGGAGCGTAGAAGTCCGGTCAG
Organism: Akkermansia sp.; assembly: GCA_045591805.1. GTDB lineage: Bacteria > Verrucomicrobiota > Verrucomicrobiia > Verrucomicrobiales > Akkermansiaceae > Akkermansia. The sequence goes on from JAZNTO010000127.1 coordinate 24,026, forward strand.
GATAGGTATGATATCCTCCAACGCATGCATGGGGGATATTGTTCCCGGGACACAGAGCTTCAACTTATTGACAGCGGCATGAGGAAGAGCCCTGTTCCACTGCTCCAGCCAAGCGGTAGAGGGCGTGTAATTCGGGTTGCAGAGAGCCTCGTTGACACCATAGGGAATAACCCAGGGTTTGCAGACGAGTGCGCTTCCGGGGGCTTCGAGCACGCCCCGAAGATGCTTGGATATAGAGGTGAATGCTCGGCAGTAGCGCCAGCCTACAGAGGGAATTCCTTTGCGTGGGTAGCCGGTGAGTACGCCGATGATTTTCGGGCATGTCGCAGCTTTGAGGTGGCGGCATGCCATGCCGGCAATCCAAGCGGCATCCGCAGAATACACCGAAAGTACATGAGGCTTATGCTTGCTGATGATATTGCGGATGCGGCGTATTTCTTGCCACGCAGAGAACAGCCCCGGGTGACGACAGGTGATGTGTTTTACTCCGGCCGAGTTGAGCCTGATGTTGAGCTCGCAGGGTGGGGAAACGACAATGTTGGCGCATTCGCTGTCCTGCAAACCACACGCCAAATCTACGGCCAGAGCCAACGGGCTGCCGGCTCGTAGACGTGGACAGTAGTGGAGGATTTTTGGCATGGGGTCAGTGCTCTGAGAGTTCGCGGTACAGGCTCATGTGGGATTCTATCATGTCTTCCCTGCGGTAGGGAGCGGGAACAGGAAGTTTCGGCACCGGCAGGTTTTTGTACCAGGACGCCAATACTTCCACCATGGACGCTGTGTCTTTGGTGGGTACTTTACCCTGAGGCAGGAAAACATTGAGTTGCTCGCCCACGCCGCCATGTTCGTACCCGGCTACAGGTCTGCCCAGAGCGAGCGCTTCAAGTGTCGTCTTGCCGAAGGATTCCGGCTGTAGAGTAAGCGAGAGTGTTACATCGCAGGCGCAGAGCACATCTCGCAGGTCGCGGCGGTGGCCGGTCCAAGTGACATCCTTTGACAGCCCGGCCTTTTCAAAGCATTCTTCCAGCTCTCGCCGTATGGCTTCTTTGCCTTTCTTTGTTTCCCCCACAATGACAGCATGCGCCGGGATGCCCCGAGCTTGCAGCCCTCTGAGTATGGGCGCCAGATGGGCTGCCCCCTTGATGCGGGTGATGCGTCCGGGGAGGCAGAGGGTGAACTTACCTTGCAGCTCGGGATAATCTTGTTGCCACTGAGCCAACCACGCATCGGTGGGGCGATACTCCGGGAAATTCTGCTCTGTATCCACAGAATTGGGGATGACGATAATGTCTTTTTCCTGCGCCTTGCCGGGGTATTGTTGCAGGATATGCTCCTTCATGCACTCTGAAACAGCTATAACTTTGTCTCCTGCGGCCATGATAGCGGAGTAGAAGTTCACTGAGTGAAAGCCGTGGAAGGTCGTGATGATATGCGGACGCTGCATCGGTTTCAGGCGTTTGCATGCCAGATAGCCCACCCAGGCCGGAACTCTGGAATGCAGGTGCAGAATATCCGGTTTTTCCTCCTTGAGTAGCCGCACCATCTTGCCTACCTGCATGAATGTGCGCAGGCTTTTCTTGCCGATGGGACGTGTTATGTGGCGTGCCCCCGTGGCTTCTATGCTCTGCACCATGGGGCCGCCGGCAGATACAACTACGCACTCCACCCCTCGCTCACACAGCCCTTGACAGAGCTCCAGAACTACTTGTTCCACACCTCCGGAGGAGAGGGAGGGGAGAAGATGCATGATTTTCATGACAGAAGGGAGGGAAAAGTGGTGAGAATGTAATCTGCTGTGCGTCCGGCTTCATCGAGCACTGTTTCGGGGTGGGGGATGACACCGGTCTTGGCCCAGTCTGTAAAGGTGCAGGCTGCACCGTCTGCGACCAACATGTTGAGCCCGCGCAGTACGCGGGACGGCTTGTCTTTGTGCGGGTCTCCCTTGCGCAGCATTTCTATGATTCCCACGGGGGAACCGCTGGAAAGTGCTTCGTACACCATTGATACACTGTCTTGCGTGACCCACACTTCCGCTGCTGTAGCGAGGTGGTCTGCCACCCAGGTGGGGCCTGTCTGCTCCACGGGTTCAACGCGAATATTCGGGCAGGCCTTTGCTACGTCCTGCACAAAATCTGCCGGGGTTCTGCGGGAGGTCGTGAGGATGATATTGCGGGTGCTTTGGCGAGCAATGGTGGTAAGCTGGTTGAGCACGTGCTCCGCCTCCCACTTGAATTCCTTGCTGGGCCCGCCGATAAGTACAAGTGTCTCTCGCTTTTCGACTTCCGGGTGAGGCTTGATGCAGTTGATGGCTCCGTTTGTCAGGAATACGCGGCTGCCGGGCACGCCTCCCTCCGGTACATCATGCCGCGGCATGATACAGAGGTCGAAAAATCGTGTGGGCAAGCTGGGGCGCATGCAGACCATGCACATGCAGCGCATGTGGCGTGCCAGACTGATGGCGGCCAAGTGTGTGCTGTGTCCGGCACAGAGGATAAGGTTCGGCTTGGGCAAGTTCAGGTCTTTGCCTTTGTAGCGGAACTTAGCCAGCCAGCTCATGCCGGTTATCGGTATTTCATGGCAGGAATGCTGCGCTTCCGGTCGTTTTGCACGTGCACGCCGCAGCAGAGCTTCTGCCAGCCCTTGCGTCTGGGAGAGGTGCCCTCGTTTGCCGTCGCTGATAATGTAGATGACCATGTGAGGAGAGAAATGTGTTAAGAAATCGGATTTAGTTTATGGGAAGTGTAACACCGCCGTAAAGCTCAGTGCCGAGCAAGGGGCTATTCAGAGTACCGCAGCTCAGACTTTCCGCGGTGACGGTTTGCGCATCCTCCGGGGAGAAGAGAAGAAGCGGTGCCGCTACGGGGACATCTTCCTCGCGGTCGTACGGGTTGACGATGCTTACCGGTGCTGTGCAGCAGGCTCGCACGACATCCGCCCAGCTCAGCTTGCCGGGCTTGATGAGATGCGTGTAAATGGCAGGCAGGAAAGTATCCAGTGCTACCATACCCTGCGGTGCGCTTACAAAGTCTTGTTTTTTGGCAAAGGGGAGGCAAGGTGTGTGGTCTGTTACGATGCAATCTATAGTGCCGTCTTTTACTCCCTCCAGCAGAGCCTCGCAATCTGACTGCTCGCGCAGCGGGGGAACAGTTTTGAAAGTGGTGTCGTAGTCTCCTACATTTTCGTGTGTATAGAGCAGGTGGTGCAGTGCTACCTCTGCGGTGAGGTTCTGCATGCCGGCTGCTTTTGCACGGCGTATGATGCGGACTCCCTCTGCGGTGCTGACGGTCTGGATGTGCAGACGTGCCCCTGCATCGGCGGCTAGGCGAACGAGAGTCTCGATGCCTATTTCTTCTGCACAGGCCGGCGTGCCATGCAGGCCGAGCTTGTAGGAAGTGGTACCTGGGTGCATGTATGTATTGCTGCTCAGCGCCGCAATATCTCCGCGTATGGCGAAAGTGAGATTCATCTCCGCAGCGTATTTCATGGCGCGATGCAGCATGAGCAGGTCGGCGGGCACATTGGCTCCATCGCTCAGTATGGTGACACCTCGCGCAGCAAGTGTGTTGTACGGAGCCTGCCGCGTACCGGCCATCCCTTCGCTAATACAGCCGGCAGGTACCATGGTTGCAAAAGAACGCTGGCTTACCGCGTCATCGAAGCTGTCCAGTGTGGCAGCGTTATCGAACACAAAGCCGCGGGAGGGCATGACCAGTATGCCCCACACGCCGCCGTGGTTTGCTGCTTGTCCGGCGCGGTAGATGCTTTCTCGCTTGCTGTGCCCCTCTAGGTTGATGCAGGCATGCAGGTCGAAAAGGGCGGGTAGTACCAGCTTGCCTGTGGCATCTATGGTGCGGGCTCCTGTAGGAACCTGCATTTCTCCGGCGGGGGCTATGCCGTTTACGCCGGGCAGGGGAATATCGTTCAGCGAGTAGGCCGCGGGCTCGTCTCCATGCCCCATGCGCAGGTCGAGCTTTTCGCCCGTCAGGGCCCAAGTGGCGTTTGTTACGTAAGTATTAGTCATGGCACTGCGTCCGGGGGGTGAGGTGGTAGAGAATGCTCATGCGGGCAGCTATTCCGTTCTCCACTTGGTTGTTGATAAGAGTGTTGCGGTAGTCCATTGCAGCATCGCATATTTCCACGCCGCGGTTTACGGGCCCGGGGTGCATGATGCTGAGATTCAGGTCGTCTATGCGGCGCAGACGTTCCTCTGTCACACCGAAAGCAGCATGATAGTCCGCTGACGGGAAGAACGGGGTATCGATGCGTTCGTTTTGCACACGCAGCAGGTAGATGATATCCGGCTTCCACTCAAAAATTTGCTCCCAGTTTGTAAAACGTGGAATGCCGGTATGCTGCTGCATAGGAACAAGCGGCCCCGGTCCCATGTAGGCAACTTCTGCCCCGAGACGTCGCAGAATGGTGCTGGTGGAGCGTGCTACGCGACTGTGCAGAATATCGCCGATTATTACTACACGCCGCCCGGCTACCTCACCATATTTTTCCTGTATGGTGAAAGCATCCAGAAATGCTTGACTGGGGTGAGCGTGGGCGCCGTCGCCGGCATTGATGACGGATGCTTTACAGTGGCGGGCTATGACGGCGGGGATGCCGCTGTTCTTGTGTCGCACGATGATGTAGTCCATCTTCATGCTCATGAGCGTGTCGATGGTGTCGTGCACGCTCTCTCCCTTTACCACCGAGGAGGTGGACACGGTGAATGTGGTCACATCCGCAGAGAGGCGGTGCGCTGCTACCTCGAACGAGGAGCGCGTGCGCGTACTCGGTTCGTAGAAAAGGGTGAGCACGGATTTGCCCTTGAGCGCGGGTACTTTCTTCACGCTTTTTGTGAAGATGTCTTTCATGGCCGAGGTGCTTGCCAATATAGTGCGGATGTCCTCGTCGCTCAGAGCGTCAATGGTGATTAAATCTTTGCGCGGATTCATGAAAATGGTATCAGTAGGTTATATTTTCCTCGCCGTCTATCTCCTGCAAGTGTACTACCACTTTTTCGGAGTTTGCAGCAGAAAGATCGAAGGCTACATAGTCGGCGCAGATTGGCAGCTGGCGCCCGCCTCTGTCCGCCAAACAGTGCATCTCGACGCGTGCAGGGCGCCCGTACTCCCACAGTACTTCCAATGCAGCGCGAGCGGTGCGCCCGGTGCTCAGTACATCGTCCACTAAGACAAGGTGTAAATCGTCCGTGGAGAAAGGCAGGTGCGAGCTACGCAGGGCGGGACGCTTGCCTCGCAAATCCAAATCATCGCGATAGAGCGTGATATCGATAGCACCGTACAGTGCATCGCAGCCTGCTGCATGCAGCTTTTGCACAAGACGCTGTGCCAGTACATCCCCGTGGCTTACAATGCCCACCACAGCCGGCACCTCTCCTGTGGCAGATGCTGTCTGCAACAGGTGCTTAGCCCAGGCGTCCAATGCCCGTTCTATTTCTTCTCCGGTGATGGTGGGCATGGCAGTACTTAGTGGGGGTTATTTGGCGAGGTTGATGATACGATGTGCCGCCATAGCTGCGTTGATGGGGGTCTTCTTGTGCAGGCCTACAGTTGTGGCGGGTACGCCGCCCGGCAGCTGGGAGATGGCCAGCAGAGCATCCACTCCGTTGAGCGGGCCACAGGGCACCGGTACACCGATGACCGGCAGTTGCGTGTTCATGACTACCACGCCGGGAAGTGCGGCAGAAAGCCCTGCTACACACAGAAGCACAGCTTTGGTACCGTTCTCTTCCAGCCCCTTAAGGTACTCGATAAGAGCAGGTAAATCACGATGCGCAGAGTACACTACCTCCTCGTGCTCGACGTTGTTCTCTGCAAAATAGGTGCGAGCCGGTTCCATGAACGGAAGGTCGCTCTTGCTGCCGTAGATGGTGATAACTTTCATGCTAGGCCTCATTCTACCACTACGAGCCGCCTCTAGCAAGCAAATTTCGCGTCCATACGCGCGAATTCCGGCATGTCACTCTTTGAGCTTGCATGTATGAGTCCCGGCTGGTATGGTGCGCGCATGGCAACTGACAAGAAAATCACCATCAAAACAAGCCGCGGCGATATCAATCTGACCGTATTCGCTTCCAAAACCCCCATGACTGCTGCCAGTTTCCTGAACCTGGCAAGCAAGGGCTACTACAAGGGGCTGAACTTCCACCGTGTGATTGCTGATTTCATGATTCAGGGTGGATGCCCGGATGGTACGGGCTGTGGTGGTCCCGGCTATCAGTTTGATGATGAGTGCCGCCCCGACCTGAAGTTCAATCGCCCCGGTCTGTTGGCTATGGCTAATGCCGGTAAGACCTGGACAGGTCAGGGTACCAATGGCTCCCAGTTCTTCATCACTCATATCCCCACAGATTGGCTGAACGGCAAGCACACTATTTTCGGCGAGGTGTGCTCCCCGGAGGATCAGAAAGTTGTGGATTCTGTACGCCAGGGGGACAAGATTCTTGATGTCGTGATTCACGACGACTGCACCGACCTTTTCGAGGAGCAGGCTGCCAACATCTCCCGCTGGAACAGCAAGCTGCGCAAGTAATGGTTTTTGCCGTACAGGACCTGCACATCGAGTTCGGGCCTCGCGTACTTTTCGATTCGCTCTCTTTCGTTGTGGAACGGGGGGAGCGTATCGCTTTCGCAGGGCAGAATGGTGCCGGGAAGTCCACCCTCATGAAGTGCATTGTGGGTGTGCAGGAGCCCGACCACGGCAAAGTGTTGCTGCCCAAGCACACACATGTGGGCTATCTTCCTCAGGACGGCATTCACATTTCCGGACGCCCCTTGCTGGATGAGGTGCTTGGCTCTGTCGGTAATATCGTGGAGCTTCAGCAGACTGTCGACGAGCTTTCGGCAGATTTGCAGAAGCTCGATGCAAGCAGCGGCGAATATCGTGATACGCTGGAGGAAATCGGGCGGCTGGAGTTGATTTTGCAGGATCGAGACGCCGCCTCGTTGCGTCCGCGTACGGAGTCGATTCTGCGAGGATTAGGTTTCTCAGATGCGGATTTTGCACGCGATTGTGGGGAGTTTTCCGGTGGCTGGCAGATGCGTATAGCTCTGGCTCGCCTACTGTTGCAGGAGCCTGAGGTGTTGCTGCTGGACGAGCCGACCAATCACCTGGATATTCAGAGCCAGCGCTGGCTGGAGCAGAATCTGCGCAACTATCGCGGGGCTATCTGTATCATCAGTCACGATATCGCGTTGCTCGACAACCTCGTTACCCGCACCATTGCTTTTCATCATGGCCGAGCGGAGGAATACTCCGGTAATTTCTCCTTCTATTTGAAAGAAAGCAAAGCTCGCAAGGAAATCCTGCTGCGTCAGGCTAAAGCCCAGCAGCGCGAAATTGCCAAGACTCAGGCGTTCATTGACCGTTTCCGCGCCAAGGCTACCAAGGCCAGTCAGGCTCAGAGCCGTATCAAACAGCTAGAGAAGATTGAACTCATTGAGGTGGAAGATGATGACGCGGTGATGAGTTTCCATTTCCCGCCGCCTCCGCCCGGTGGTAATACGGTGGTGCAGCTGGAGAAAGCCTGCAAGGCATACGGCTCCATCCGCCTGCTGGATGGCTACGATTTCCGTATGGACAAGGGGGACCGCATCGCTATTGTCGGCGTGAATGGCTCCGGAAAATCCACTTTCACACGCTTGATATCCGGAACGGAAGAGCCGGACAGCGGTAAGTTCTCTTTCGGGCATCACACGCAGGTGGCATTTTTCTCTCAGACTCACGCCGATGTGCTTAACAATGAGCAGACAGTGCTTGAGTGTGTGGAGGCTGCCGCAAGCCGCGAAACCCGCCCGCTGGTGCGCAATATTCTGGGCTGTTTCCTATTTCGAGGGGATGATGTTTTCAAGAAAATCGGGGTATTGAGCGGTGGGGAGCGCTCGCGAGTGGCTCTGGTGTGCATGTTGTTGAAACCCGCCAACTTCCTCATCATGGACGAGCCGACCAATCACCTGGACTTTCAGAGCCAGGATGTATTGCAGGCGGCTTTGGCCGAATATCCCGGCTCTTACTGCATTGTTTCTCATAACCGTCAATTTCTCGATCCCATCGTCAACAAGGTGCTGGAGTTCCGCTTGGGGCATGCTCCGCGTCTGTTCCATGGCAATGTGTCTCAATACATTGAGACTGTGGAAGCCGAGGAGCGCCGCCTGAAGGAAGCCGCAACTTCTGCCGTTCCGACTTCTGTCGCAGCAGACCCCGCAGCTGGTATTGCCAACAAGAAGGATGCCCGCCGTGCTCGTGCCCTAGAGCGTGAGCGCCGCGCCCGCATCCTGAAACCGCTCCAGGCTGAGCTGGAACAGGTAGAACAAACAATTGCCGAAAAAGATGCCGCTAAAGACGCAGTATCGGCTGAGCTGGAGAATCCGGCTAACATGAGCAATAATCAGAAACTCATGGAACTGACGCAGCAATACCAAAGTCTGGAGCGAGAATCCGAGGCGCTCTACACCCGCTGGGAGGAGCTTACCACCGCTATCGAACAGGCGGAAGCTGAGCTCGCCGCTGAAGGATAGCTGCAATTTCGGCTTATTTAGCCCATTGCCGCGGCGTTAAGCCGTGCAGGCGAGAACTATCGTCTATTGCAACTCGCTTTATGATAAATCAGTGCCGGGGCGGCTCCAATCTTTCATTCGGAGTTTTAGGAAAAGATATTTCATCCCAAACGTGGAATCGTCTATTTTGCTCATCCGTAAGTCCGAAGTATTTATAGGGATTATTCTCTCCAAACCTGTCATCTTTGCATGAATCAACGTGATACCAGTGCTCAGAATCCATTTGAACCAAATTCCAGCAGTGGGGGCCACCGGCATTGACATTGTGCCCCTGTATTACATGACAGGGAATATCAGCCATGCTCAAAAGCAGATACAAGGTCCGCGCATAGGCTCCGCAATCGCCCTTATGATGAAGTAATAATCTGACGCAACTCTGCCCTGGGGGGCTATTGTCATACTCACAGAGTTTGCCTACTTCGTTATGCAATGCTGCTACAATTTCCATGCGGCTCATCGTTGGCTTTACGCTCCGCTTTAGGCAATCTTCTGCTATTTTCAAAGCTTTTTTTTGGTCTGAGGTCAGCTTTCTCCGCAATTTAGGTTTACGATGCGCTGCAAGTAAGAGGGCGCTGTCAGCGAACTTAAATTTTATTTGAACTTGGTTGTTGTTAAAATAGTAATAATAGTGTGTCGCATGATTGAAATACATCGCTCGATTCAGGTCTTTCAGAAAATCGGGTGTCATTTTCTTTTGGAACTCGACAAAAGTGGTCGGCTGCATCGAGTCGGCCATATCGGCGACTAACTCCTTAAAAGCTTTCTGAGTCGCAATTTTGTAAGCGCGTTTGGGACTAACCGAAGCTGCATGTGCTGATGTAAAAATGGCAGCGCTCACAATTAGCAAAAAAGCTGAAAAGATTCTCATGAGTTTCATATGATATCGATAATGTTTTAGAATCAAATGGCTCCTGCGGCACGGAGAAATTCTGCGACTTCTTTGCGATTATTACTCAAGGCGCTTGCTAGCGGCGTTTCTTTGAAGTAGGTGTTTTTGAGATTGATATCAGCGCCGGCGTCAATCAGCATGCGCACGATTTCGGCTTGTCCCGCAGCAGCTGCCATATGCAGCATGGTGGTGCCATCCAGTTTGCGGTTGATGTTCTTTATCTCCTGATGAGCTAAGAGCATGCGCAGACATTCCGTTTTGCCAGCCCAGACGGCAAGCCAGAAAGCGGTTTCCCGGTCATCGTTGGGGAGATTGGCATCCGCCCCGGCTGCAAGAAGTTGCTCCACTATATCTGTATAGCCCCAGCGCACGGCGTGGTGCAGGGCGGTGTTGTCGTCTTCATCCTTTGCGTTGACGTTTGCCTTGGCGCTGAGCATCATACGCACAATGTCCGAGTGCTCACCGTGAGCCGCGCGCACAAGAGCTTCACCAAGCTCGTCCTTTGTGCTGGTTGGCAGGAGTTGCTTTACCCGCTCCATGTCGCCGCTTTCTGCTGCTTCGGGCAGGTTGAGCGTTGCTCCGGCTGCGCGCAATAGTTCCGCTGCTTCGGTGTGCGAAGTCCAGAGTGCCGCGCTGAGTGCGTTATGACTATCATTGCGGGCATGTACATCTGCCCCGGCATCGAGTAACAGGCGTACAATATCTGCATTACCATCAGATGCCGCATAGATGAGCGCGGTCGTGCCCAAGGTGGTGGCTGCATTCACCTCCGCTCCGGCTGCAAGCAGCGCTTTTACGGTGCTGAGGCTGCCACGCGCGGCGGAATCCATGAGCGGAGTGGTGTCAAGCAGTTGTTCTTTTCTGCGAGTATTCACCTCCGCTCCGGCGGCAATAAGAGCCTCCGCTGTTTCCCAATGGTTCATACCGATGGCACTGTGCAGTGCAGTCCATCCGTCATCATCTGTAGCATTGATATTTGCCCCTTGTTTCAGGAGGCTCAACACCTTTGCCGTGTTGCCCTTTTCCGCTTGCTTTATGAGCTTGCGATTTTTATCGAAAAGTTTGGAAAGCATGGCAAAGGTGTTCGAAATCAGGCTAAACGCACTGTCTTGCCCGGGCGGGGACAGAGTACGCGTGTGTCCGGCAGAGCCTCGGTAAGAGTGGCTTGCATGCTGGCCATAGCTTCCTCGTCACCGTGCACGAGTACCACGGTGTGCGGGCGTAGGCGGCAAGCGTAGTCCACTAGGGCGGAGCGTGTGGCGTGCCCGGAGAAATCAAAGCATTCGGTGCGGCAAAGTAGGGGGTAAGCTTGCCCCTTGCCGTTGAGTTTCACATTCTCGCCCGGTTTGGTTGCTTTGATACGCCCGGCCGGGGATTCGGGGTCGCTGTAGCCCACAAAGAGGATGGCATCGTTCTTGTGCGGCAGTACCTGAGCGGCCATCTTGTAGGAGACGGTGTGCTCGCTCATCATGCCGCTGGAAACGAGATAAATGTTACCGGGTGTAGCGACAAGCGGCCCCTTGTCTTGCTTGGGTAGACCGTGGGTTTCCACGTCCTCTTTAATACGATATCCGGGTTTCAGTCGGGGGGTACTGTCGCACAGGCGGTCATAGACCTGAGTGATTTTTGTGCTAAGACCACCGAAATACACGGGGGCATCCGGTATAAGCCCCTCGCGCTTAAATCGCCCTATTTCACAGAGTAGTTCCTGGCTTTTGCCTAAAGCAAACACGGGAATGAGTACGGCGCCGCCACCTTCCAACACCTCGCGGATGGAGCGGGCGAAGCGCAGCATTTCCTTTTCGCGTGTGTATGCCGGGTCTCGTTCTGTGAGACCGTGGGTACATTCCATGATGAGCACATCCACCCCACTTTGCGGGAAGTCAGCTCCGCCGATTAGTGTCTGATTCTCAAACTGCACATCGCCGGTGTAGAATACGGTGGTACCGCTCATACCCTCCAGCAACACGCCGCAGGAGCCGAGAATATGCCCTGCGTCGTGGAGCGTAGCTAGCACGGAGCCGTTGTTACCGGTGCGGAACGGCTCGTTGTAGGGACGCGTGACCCAAGCGTTCACGTGGCGTTGCAACTCGCCATGGGTAAAGAAGGGGTATTCGATGATACCCTCGCCCATGCGCTTGGCTGTCATCACATTGACAGAGTTGTGCAGCATGGCATCGCCCACCTCTGCGGTGCCGACAGTCATGATGACTTCGGCGCGCGGGTACTCATCCTGAAACACGGGCAGGGTGCCGATGTGGTCCAGGTGGGAGTGGGTGATGAAGATGGCATCGGGGTCGGCGGCGCCGATGAGCGAGAAGTTCGGCTTGGCGGCATTGCCGTCCTGCTTGGGGTGCATGCCGCAATCCAGCACGATTCGCGATCCCTCCATGTCCAGCAGGTAGCAGTTTGCTCCGATTTCCGGGCCGGCGGTCAGGTTGGTGAGTGTAATCATGGCGCAGTTTTTACTCAGGTAGACACTCATCCTCAACAATCTGTTCCAGAGTCTGGCGGCGGCGGATAATGTGCCATTTGTCGCCGCCCACCAGTACTTCGGCAGCCAGCGGGCGCGAGTTGTATGTGCTCGCCATGCTGAAACCATATGCACCGGCGCTCATCTCGGCCAGTATCTCTCCGGGTTTCACATCTGCTATCTCTCGGTTCTGAGCCTGGAAGTCGCCGCTCTCGCAGATGGGACCCACGATGTCAGCCACGATGGTGTCGCCGCAGTGTTCCTTCACAGGCCAGATTTCATGGTAGCCTTCGTAGAGCGCGGGGCGTATGATGTCGTTCATACCGGCGTCAATCATCTTGAAAGTCTTGGCTTCCCCTTTCTTCTCGTACAGGCAGGTGGTCAGCAAGCAAGCTGCGTTACCCACCAAGCGCCGCCCCGGCTCCAGAAGTATCTTGAGACCCAGCGGTTGCAGCAGGGGAATGAGCGCTTCGGCGTAGCTCGTGAGCGTTATTTGCTCGGGGTGCTTCTTCCACCATTCTGCCTTGCCGGAGGCTAGGCATCCCTCGTACACGATGCCGATACCGCCTCCGATACTCCAGAACTCGATTCCGTAGAGTTCTTTGAACTTCATGGCAAGGGGGGCTACCTTCTTCACGGCATTCACGAAAGGCTCAATTTCTGTGAGCTGGGAGCCGATGTGCATTTGCAGGCCGCGGATATGCAGGTGGGGCATTTCTGCGGCAATGGTGGCATACAGTTCCTCGATGCGGGTGATATCCACGCCAAACTTGTTTTCATTCGTTCCGGTGGTGATGTATTTGTGCGTGTGCGCATCTACGTGGGGATTCACACGCACCGCTACAGGGGCTTTTACTCCCAGCTCACCGGCAATGCGGTTAATTTCGCGCAGCTCGTTCTCGCTCTCGCAGTTGAAGCAGTAGATGTTCAGAGAAAGTGCGTAGCGGATTTCGGCTTCGGTCTTACCCACGCCGGCGTAGGTGCAGAGGGTGGGGTCGCCGCCGGCGTTTACTACGCGCCACAGCTCACCGCCGGACACGATATCGAAGCCCAGCCCCTGTTGTGCCATGAGATTCAGTATTGCCTTGTTCGAGCACGCCTTCACGGCGTAGGCAATGTGGGCATCCAGCGGAGCAAGTGCGCACTTGAGCTCTGCCAAGTCATCCAGTATTGTTTTGCGACTGTATACGAATGTAGGAGTGCCGACCGCGGCGGCTATATCTGCAAGGTTCACGCTCTCGCAGCACAGTGTGCCGTTGTCGTATGCGAATGTGTGCATAATGTATTGATATGAGTTATTTGTTAAACTTGTTCTCTTGGATATCCTGGGCGGAGGGCTTGGCGTTGTCGTCTATAATGGCTGCTACCCAGTAGAGGTCTCGCGAGTTCTCTAGTGCAAGTTTCAGCATCACTGTTATGGGCACCGCCAGCAACATGCCGCAGGGACCCCACACCCAGCCCCAAAGTAGCACGGAAAGCAGTACCACGGACGTGGCTATGCCGAATTGCTTGCCTAGGAAAAGCGGTTCAATGCCGTTACCTATTGTGAAGTTGATGAATATGTAGCCCAATGCCACCAGTAGACCATCTCCTAGGGTTCCCAGTACAAGAGCCAGAATGATGGGGGGGATGGCTGCCACGATGGAGCCTATCGTTGGAATATAGTTCAACAGAAAGGCGACTGTTCCCCACAGGAATGCGAAAGGGACTTTCAGGGAGTGGCAAAGCCACCAGGCAAGAAGTCCGGTTGTGGCGCTGGCAATAGTCTTAATAAAGAGGTAGCGCTGGATACTTTTCAGTGAGTCGACAACTTTATTCTTTCCCTGCATGCTGTTGGGCAGGGTGCGGAAGTTGCGCATGAAGAGAGGCGCCTCACCCAGCAAGAAAGTCATAAGAATGAGCACAAGCGTGGTAACAGAGGTCATGGCAATTACTTGACCACCCAACGTCTGCGAGATGGTAAGTATCGTCTTGGCATCGAAGAACTCCTTGGGATTATGGATGAATTGCTGGGCTTCTGCACCATAGCCCCATTCGTTCAGAAACTGCATGATACTCTGGTACTTAACCTCCATTTTCACCAGAAAGTCTCCCTCCAGTGTGGATTTCATGTCCGCCGCCAGAAACTTAATGAGAGAACCGGCTGCATAAATGAGCCCGGCATCCGCCACAACTGTAAAGCATACGGCCAGCCAATGGGGAAAGCGCAGCCAGCGGCGCAGGAATGCCGTAACCGTGTAGCTGATGACCGCTAGGAAAATGGCCATCACGATGGGCAAAAGCAAATCCCGAGCCTCTCTCAAACCGAAGAGTACTATGATGGCGCATGCGGCTGTAAGCAGAAAGCGCGCTCCCTCCCCCCAGCCGTTTTGCCGGGGTTGCCCGTTGTTGATATCCTCGCTGGTGGACTGCATCGTGACCATGATTTTACACCTTTTCTTGCCTCAATTCAAGCCTCAAGCCACGTATGGCACAGATTTAGGCCCATGGCGATAAAAACATGGCTTCCCCCGGCTCCATAAGCAGACTAGCGCAAAAAATCCAACCTCCTATCTACCTCTGTCTTCGGGGAAGTTTCGGTAGCCGATGGGGAGGGGGGAGTGCTTATCGAGCAGGCTGCGGTCGTAGCGGCGAGTGGGTGGCTTCATGTTGCCGATGGTGGGCACACCGGTGAAGAAGTATTGCAGGTAGTAGGTGCCGGAGTAACCATGCATAGTGCTTTCGCGTATCATTTGCAGGATGTCGGCTTCATCCAGCAAATCGGGGTGCACAGTGGTGCGTACTTCGTAGGGCAGGCCGGAGTTTTGCAACAGTTCCAGACTCTCTACAAAGCGCTCGTAGAGCAGCTTCCCGCCGGGCAGCTGCCAGCTGCGGCCGGAGGGCATCTTGTTGTCCATGGCTACATAGTCTATAAGCTTGTGCTCCAGCAAATCTGCCACTACTTGGGGGTTGCTGCCGTTGGTATCTATTTTTACCAGATACCCCATGTTTTTGATTTTTTCGCACAGCTTGTGCAGCCCGGGTTGTAGGGTTATCTCCCCGCCGGAGAGCACCACGGCATCCAAGAATCCCTGTCGCTCTCTCAGAAACTCCATTTCGTCCACCTGTGTGCTGCTTTTCATTGTTACCAGCTCCGGGTTGTAGCAGTATGGGCAGCGGAGGTTACAGCCGTTGAACCACATGATGCAGGCGGCTTTCCGGGGGTAATCCAGGAAAGTAAGAGGTGTGATATCTACAGGGTGGCGGTGTGGCATGCGACAGAGAGCCGGCAAAGCCCCGCAACGGCTCAGAATAGAGCAGGCGCCTTTTTCCTGTGGCCGTTACAGGGCTTTCGCTCTGTAATGAATGTGTTGGGAACGGGTGCGCTTATTTGAGGATAGCGTCGCAACCGCAGCCGCAACCGGGCTCCTGGAAGTGTGCGCGCTCCTCGAACTCGCCCTGCTTGCCGGCGTTGAATGTCTCAACGGGGCGGTGGTAGCCCATCACGCGGGTGTAGACGGTGCACTTGGTACGCTCGGATTCATGCTCGGCAAGAATCTGCTCATCGGTCTTTACAACCGGCTTTATTTCGGGTTCCATGATGTGTGAGTGTGAGGTTAGGAGTTAATGTTTTATAGTGTTCTATAAGAATCAGAAGAGAGGGAGCTCCGGCTGCTCTTCTGCGCGGGCCTTGGCGATAAGTTCCTCGTCGCAGAGCGGGCAGTAGTCGTGGCGGCCCTTCAGGTAGCCGTGCTTGTCGCAGACGGAGAAGAGCGGGGTCACGGTGATGTAAGGCATCTTGAAGTTGGTAAGCACCTTGCGTACGATGTCACGGCAGGCTTCGGGGGAGGAGATAGCCTCGTTCATGTACATGTGGAATACCGTGCCGCCGGTGTAGCAGCACTGCAGCTTGTCCTGCATCTTGAGTGCCTTGAAAAGGTCGTGGGTGTAACCGGCCGGCAGCTGGGAGCTGTTGGTGTAGTAACGGTGGCCGGGGGTGCCGGATTGGATGATGTCCGGGTAGCGCTTGAGGTCTTCGCGGGCGAAGCGGTGGGTGGTACCTTCTGCGGGGGTTGCCTCGAGGTTGTAGAGGTTGCCGGTCTGCTCCTGGTAACCGCGAATACGCTCACGCATAAAGTGCAGCACTTCTTCGGCGAAGGCGATGCCCTCGGGGTTGGCGGTGTTAAGGGTGTCGCCGGAGAAGTTGCGCAGCATTTCGTTGATGCCGTTGAGGCCGATGGTAGAGAAGTGGTTGCGCAGGTGCGGCAGGTAGCGCTTGGTGTAGGGGTACAGGCCGCGCTGGTAGAGGGTGTTGATGAACACGCGCTTCTTCTCGAGGGTGTCCTTGGCCAGATCCATGAGCTCACCGAGCTTGCTGTACATGAGGTTCTTGTTGCCCTTGTACAGGTAGCCGAGACGAGCCATGTTGATGGTAACCACGCCGATGGAACCGGTCATTTCAGCAGAGCCGAACAGACCGCCACCACGCTTGAGCAGTTCGCGCAGGTCGAGCTGCAGTCGGCAGCACATGGAGCGCACGGCGTCGGGCTTGTAGGCTTCCTCGTCAATCACACGGTTGCCGTTCTCGTCGAACTTGTACTGGGAACCGATGAAGTTCTGGAAGTAGGAGGAACCAATCTTGGCGGCGTTCTCGAAGAGAAGCGGCACGTTCTCGCCGTCCCAGTCGAAGTCCTCGGTGATGTTGACCGTGGGAATCGGGAAGGTGAAGGGCTGGCCGGTGCTGGCACCCTCGGTAAGCACTTCGTAGAATGCGCGCTGAATGACGTTCATTTCAGGCTGGAAGTGCTTGTAGGTCATGGCGGTGAGGGAATCTGCACCGCGCTCGCGGGCGATGGCAAGCAGTGCTTCGTCCTGTACGCCCTCGAAGATGTGGGCACCACCGGAGAAGGGGGACTGCTCGCGAAGGTCGCGGGGAACGGTCCAGTCGATGGTCACGTTGGTGAAGGGGCTCTGCCCCCAGCGGGAGGGAACGTTCAGGTTGTATACGAAGTTACGCAGAGCCTTCTTGACTGCACGGTAGGGCAGCTGATCCTTGAAAAGGTACGGGGAAAGGTAGGTATCGAAAGAGCTGAATGCCTGAGCACCGGCCCATTCGGACTGCAAAATGCCGAGGAAGTTGGCCATTTGGCCCAGCGCCTCGCGGAAGTGCTTGGGAGGGCGGCTGTTCACGCGGCTGCGGACGCCGTTGAAGCCCTCGTTGAGCAGGTTGCGCAGACTCCAGCCGGCGCAGTAACCGGTCAGGCAGTCAAGGTCGTGAATGTGGTAGTCGCCGTTGCGGTGAGCGGCACCTTCCTCGGGGGTGTACACCTGGTCGAGCCAGTAGTTGGCGATAACCTTACCGGCGGTGTTGTTCACCAGACCGGCGTTGGAGTAAGTGGTGTTGGAGTTGGCCTTAATACGCCAGTCGGTATTGCCGATGTATTCCTCGATGGTCTGTTTACAGTCCACCCAGGTGTTGCCCTGGTACACACCGGCAATCTGTTCGCGCTGCAGTTTGTGAAGGAAGCGGTACTTAATGAAGTTACGGGCTGTCTCAAAGGCTCCCGCGCGCATCAGCTCACGCTCAATGGTGTCCTGGACCTTTTCCACCGGCAGGTATTCCTCGTTCTTGAGGGAATCCAGTACGTTGGCGTATACCAGGGGATTGTACTCCTCCTGTGAGGCGTGGTACGCTTTCTCAATGGCCTGCTGTACTTTGTAGGCCTCGAAGCGTTCGCGTTTTCCGTTGCGCTTGATAATCATGTCGTGAGAGTCTTTCTTGAGAGATTTTATATTGCAGTCATCGCAGTAAGCGGAAGGTGGCCCTCGTGCCGGTGCGTGAGCTGTTCAGCTGAACGGGGCAAACTTTAGCACATTTTCTGTCCCAACGCAAGCAGAAATTTCACTTCGTCGTGACTTTTCTTTTTCAAAATGTGGTGGTGTTTGTGTTCTTGTGCTACTATATATTGTATGTTTTACTTATTCACAAAATTGGAATAAATCTAAAAATAAATCTTCATCAGTGTAGCTCAAAGCCATTGATGGAGCGAGTGTCGCTGATATTCACAATGACGCAAGATATGCGTATGTCAGAGAAGAAGTCGAAAAAAATGCCCCCAGATATTGGGGGCGTGAAGTACTTTGAAAAAAATGAACCCGCTTGATGAAGACCGGAGGGAATTTGGTCGGTAGGAGCGAATTTTGCAGTCAATCGGGAAAAAGGAATCACGAATTGACCCAGAGTGTTTTCAGATAATCCTCGCCGTCGAAGTCGAAGGTCATGGGAGAGGCTGTTACCTGACAGCCGGGGGCGCCACTGAGAACAAGCTTGCGGAACTGGGCATGTGTGACCTTGCGGCAGTTGGTGGTGCAGAGCAGCCAACCATGTGGGGCCAGGCAGGACATGGCTTTGGCCACCAGTTTGCCGTAATCTTTCTCCACTCGCCAGATGTGGCCCTTTTCATCGCGGGAGAAAGTGGGCGGGTCGAGTACGATGGCATCGAAGGTGCGGCCCTGGCGGGCAAATCGGTCGAGCCAGTGCAGGGTGTCGCCCTTGCAGAAAAAGTGTTGTGAAGGGTCAATGCCGTTGAGCTCCATATTCTCCCGGCACCAATTCAGGCAGGGCTGAGCAAGGTCCAGGGTGGTGGTGGTTGCCCCGGCAAGGGCGGCACAGACAGAAAATGCCCCGGTGTAGGAGAAGGTATTGAGCAGTCGCATGCCCTTGCGGCAACGGCGGCGCACTGTAGCGCGGTTATCGCGCTGGTCAAGGAAAATACCCTGAGAGTAGCCCGCTGCCATATCCATGATATAGCGCACTCCGTTTTCCTGAATCTCGAATCGCAGAGGTACCTGAGGGCCGCAGAGTTGGACGGGAGCGTCTTTCACATCTTTATCCAGGCGCTTGTGGTAAACCGGGCGGCCTGTTTCTGCCAGCAAATTACGCAATCCGCGGGGGATGGCGGTATCTCTCACCGATACGAGCAGGCGGTCAGACAGCGCATCAATAAAGATGCCGGGCCACAGAGTGCCGTCCGATACTCGATAGGCATCGGTGTGTTCCGGCAGGCGCTCAGCCCGGCTCTCAATTAAATCAGTGAGTATGGACATGTCAGCAGGGACTCAGGCAAGAGCGGCTGCGGCTTTCCTGATGGTGGTGGCCATGGTGGAAAGTGCATTGGCTCGGGTGGAGGCAAGGTGCTCCTTCAAGCCGCATTCATCGAGTCTGTGCAGGTCAGCGCTCAGAATTTCCGCCGGTGTCAGACCGCTGAGCAGGCGGATAAAGAGGGCGATAAGCCCCTTGGTGATGAGCGAATCGCTATCAGCCTGTATCAGCATTTTGCCGTCTTTGAGCTCTGTGCCGACCCACACACGGCTCTGGCAGCCCTTGATGAGGTTGCCGGGCTTGCGGTATTTGTCGGGCATGGCGGGCAGTTTTCGCCCGAGGGAAATGATGAACTCGTATTTCTCTGTCCAGTCCTCGAAGACGGACATGTCATCCAGCAGTTCCTCTATGCGGTCATTAAAACTCATGAGGGGTCAGCAGGAGGTTGCAAGTGTGTAGAGCACGGCCTTCTGGGCGTGCAGGCGATTCTCGGCCTCGGTGAAGATAATCGGGGCGTGAGCTTCGAGCACTTCATCGGTAATCTCATACCCGCGATAGGCGGGCAGGCAGTGGAACACGCTGTGACCGGGAGCTGCCAGTCGGAGCAGCTCGTCGTTCACCTGATAGGGGAAGAATGCCTGTTCCTTGGTGCCCTTTTCGGCCTCCTGCCCCATGGAAATCCAGGTGTCGGTGTTGATGACGGTGCAGTCGCGCACGGCCTCGGCGGCATCTGTCGTGCAGATGATGTTCGGGCAGTCGAGTGCAGCCAGAGTTTCGGCCTTGGGCAGTGCGTGAGCAGGGCCGGCCAGAGCAAGCGTGAAGCCCAGTCGCTTGGCTGCCCACATCCAGGAGCGGCCCATGTTGTTGTCCACATCACCCAGGAATGAAATCTTCATGTCTTTCCAGGCTCCTACGCCGTACTTCTCTTCCAGCGTGAGCAGGTCTGCCAGAATCTGGCAGGGGTGCTCCTGGTCGGTAAGGGCATTGATGGTGGGCAGGTTGGAGTAGCGGGCAAAGTCGACTACTTCATCCTGACCGTAGGTGCGGATGACGGCGCCGTGAATCATGCGGCCCAGCACGCGGGCTGTATCCTTAATCGGCTCGCCGCGTCCCAGCTGAATGTCGCGGGTGGAAAGGAACATCGGGCGACCGCCCAGCTCAGAAATACCTACCTCGAAGGATACGCGGGTGCGGGTGGATGATTTGGAGAAAATCAGAGCCCAGGTCTGTCCGGCGAGGGGCTGCATGCTGTGATTGCCGCGCTCTGCCTTGAGTTTATGGCCCAGAGCCAGCAGGTTCTGAATCTGCTCGCCTGTCAATTCTTCGATGGAAAGTAACTGCTTCATGGTATTATCCCGGCTGGTGGAAGTCAGAACACTAGCACAATTGTACCCATAAGTAAAGCTCGGAATGAGTCAGTTTGTGAAATGCAGAAAAGAGTTGGAACAATTAGAAAAAGGGAAATTTGCCGAGGCGAATCTACAATCTATCCGTCTTCGCGTCTCGCGGTGCTCGCTTGCTACGCCGAGACTAGCCATTTACAATCTACAATGTAGGAGAATGCAGGCTTACGCCTGTGATAAGCGAAGCCGGAATCACACTT
>JAZNTO010000128.1:0-3682 GCA_045591805.1 Akkermansia sp.
GGGGCGCCAGCTCTTGAGGTGCTGGTAGGTGATGGGGGAGGGGATGCACCCCTCTGCAGTGGCGTAGGCGCGCAGCATACCGTCCTCGCGCTGGAGGAAGGGAGCCGTGTACACCATCTCGGAGCCGTCTGCCAAGGTGAGGTTAATCTTGGCGTCCACGGTGGAGGAGGAGGCGTGCACGTAGCCCAGCTCATCGCGGGAGAGGGTTACGGCGCTGGCCAGCGGCAGAGCTTTGCGACCTACCTCTGCGGCGTTGTCCGAGGAGAGCAACGGACGCAGTGAGAAGGTGAAGGTGGTGGGGCCGGTGAGCGGGATATCGCGGTCGATGGGGCGCGGGCCGCAGGCTGCACCGCCAAGCCCCAGCGTGTACTTGTCGATATTGAGCACCGTGGCTCCTGCACGCTCCAGCTCCTCCGGGTGGGGGGCTTTGAAGATAGCCTGCGGGGTGGCCGGCAGGGCAGAGAAGTTGAAGGCCTCGCCCTGTGTGCTGGCTATGAGCAGTCCTACGCCGTTGCCATCTGTCACCGCTACCCACTCGGTGTCCATGCGGTTACCCATTTCCATGGGCAGGGGGTAGCGCTCCAGCATGTCGTTCACGCTGCGGGTGTAGATACCCATGGGGGAGCCGGCTTTGCGGTCCGGGTAGTTTTCTCCGGGGCCGCGGCCGAACCACTGTACGCGGCTAAAGCGCTCCGGTAGGGAGAGACTGTAGCCAAGGCGGGGCAGGACGATGTTGTTCTCGCTGGGTATGATACCGGCCGCGAGGCTTATGTAGCCGTTGGGCAGGATGGTGTAGACCAGCTGTGTGGAGTAGTGGAAGTCCCTATCCGTTACCGGGCCGTTGTCGGTGAGCTCGAAAGCGCCGTTGTCGTATTCGCGGCTGTCCAGACTCTCCTTGCGTTTACCACGGGATACCACATCGCATGCTACGCGCACTGCACCGCCGGGCAGGCGGTCCACCAGCATGGCTCCGGCGCTGTGCACCATGTCGCGCATGCCGTTGCTCAGCCACTGGTTCATGGCCCATTTGTCGTTGGCCAGCGGGGCACGGAAGGAGTTGAGCAGCACAGTGGCGCGGTCTCCCAGCAGCTGCTGACCGTTTACGATGTAGTTGCGCAGGCCGCCTGTGCTCTTGTCCACAGAAACGGTGAAGTTGCGGCCGATGATGACTACGGCGTTGTCTGTGTTGCGCACCTGTAGTTTGTCCCCCTCCGCAAGCTGCATGGTTTGAGCCTTGGTGGAGAAGTTGTTGAAACTGTCCGGCAGGCGCAGCTGCTCGGTGGCAATCTCGTAGCCTGCGTGTGCCCACTCTGTACGCTCTTTGAGGCAGAGGTTGAGATTCAGCAAGTAGATGCGGTCTCTCTTCAGGCTATCTGCCGGTATTTCCGAGGCCGGGATGGTGAGCTCGACTGTCTCCAGCGGTGCGGCATTCAGCGAGAAGTTCCCGGAGGCTACCACAGTGGAGCCTTCCTCGGTGAGCTGCCAGTTGCCGTTGAACTCGTTCAGATTGGTAAAGAGATGTTTATTTCTGACGCTGATGCGTATCCCCTTGCCATCTTCGGTAAGGCCCAGGAGTTTGAAGCTCACATTCTGCTGTACCTTGCGGATTTCATCGTAGAGCGGTGTTACAGTGCGGTCGCTGTAGATGACGCCCTTGATGCAGAAGATGCCGTCGTGCGGGTATTCGCCATGGTCGCCGCCGTAGCTCTGGCGTGTTACCTTGCGGCCGTCCGGCAGGGTTACCTCCTGGTCGTAGCTTTGGTGAACCCACTCCCAGATCCCCCCGCCGATGATGGAGTCGCTCGAATCGATAGCCTCCCAGTAGTCTGCCAGGTTGCCCATGGAGTTGCAGAGGATGTGGGCGTACTCGGAGATGTACCAGGGCTTGAGCAGCTTGCGGCTCGCAATCTCGCGGGTCCAGTTCACGCTGGGGTACTGGTTGGAGCAGAGATCTGCCAGGTCGTTGTTGCGCTCGTACTGAGTCAAGCGAGAGGTGTCGCGCTGCTTAATCCAGTCTCGCACGGCTTCGAAGTTGGCGCCTGGGCCTGCTTCGTTGCCGTAGGACCAGATGACGACGCAGGGGTGGTTCTTGCTTTGCTCCACCATGTTCTTGTTGCGCCACACGTGCTGGGCTTTCCACTCTGCGGGGTGGGAGAGGGAGTCCTCGCCGTAGTAGTAGCCGTGGGATTCGATATTGGCCTCATCGCACACGTAGATACCCAGCTCATCGCACATTTCGTAGAAGAAGGAGGGCTGGGGATAGTGGGAGTTGCGGATGTGGTTGATGTTGCCGCGCTTCATGATGAGGAGCTCTTGGCGGCATTCTTCCTCCGTGACGCTGTGGCCGTTGGCATGCTGGCTTTCGTGGCGGTTCACGCCTTTGAGCTTCACGGGCATGCCGTTCACCAGGAAGCGACCGTCCAGCAACTTGACATCGCGGAAGCCTATCTTGCGAGAGATGGTTTCCGTGGTGTTGCCCTCTGCATCCTTGAGCGTGAGCAGCAGGCGGTAGAGGTTCGGCTTCTCCGCGCTCCACAGTGCGGGGGAGGCCACAGCGGCGCTCAGCGTGGTCTTTACCTCATTGCCCGGGGCGATGCTCAGGGGCTCGCTCCGCAGGGTGGCCACGGTTTTGCCGGAGGCATCCAGCAGCTCACCCTCCACAGAGGCTGTGGCGGCGGTGGTGCTGCGGTTGTTCACATCTACCTCTACGCGCAGGGTGCTGTCTGCGTAGTCGCTGGTGCCGTCTGCATTCTGCCGGAAATCGGTGTGCACAAAGAAGTCGCGCACGAGCACCTGGGGGGTGCTGTACATAAGCACATCGCGGAAGATGCCGGAGAGGCGCCACATGTCCTGACACTCCAGGTAGGAGCCGTCGCTGTAGCGGTATACTTCCACCGCCACTACATTCTTGCCGGGCTGCATGTAGGGGGTGACATCGAACACGGCTGCCGTGCGGCTGTCCTTGGAGAAACCGACTTTCTGCCCGTTTACCCACAGGTAGAAGAAGGAGTCCACGCCGTCGAACTGCAGGAAAATGCGGCGGCCATCCCAGCCGGCGGGCAGTTCTACCTCGCGGCGGTAGGAGCCTACGGCGTTCGGTTCTGTCTTGGGGCAGGTGTATTTTTCTTCTGTCTTGTTGCGCGGTGCGGTCATAACACGCGGCCAGTCGCGCACAAAGGTATAGCGCTGGTTGCTGTAGATGGGGGTGCCGAATCCTCGCATCTGCCAGTTGCTCGGTACATCGATGGTGTTCCAGCTGCTTACGTCTGTCTCAGGCTTGTAGAAATCCATGGGGCGTTTGTCCGGCTGCGGTGCCCAGTGGAACTTCCAGTCTCCGTTCAGGAGCTTCACCAAGGAGGAGTCGCTGCGCTTGCCCTTCAGAGCCTCGGCTCGGTTGGCAAATGGCACGAAAAATGCGCGCGATTCCTCGCGCCCCTGACTCAGATTCTGCGGGTTCTCCCAGTCAGGATGCGGGGTGTAGGCCTCTTGTCCTGCAGCCATGGCGCCCGCTAGGGCTACCGTGGCTGTTATGGTCTTGAGTATGTTCATACGCCGCGTATACTACCAGATTCCCCTCCACATGGCAAGCAAAAAGCACGCTACGCACGCGCGCGCGAAGCCCCGGCAAGCATCGTCCGGCTACCGGGCTCCGGAACAGCCGCCGTATTCGGCTTGGCCGCGG
>JAZNTO010000129.1:0-6950 GCA_045591805.1 Akkermansia sp.
TGCGCTTGCTGGACTTCTTCTGGAGAATGTGACGCTTACCCTGCTTGCGACGCAGAACCTTGCCCGTGCCGGTCACCTTGAAACGCTTGGCGACAGCCTTACGTGTCTTGTTGATACCACCTTTGCGGGTCATGGTGCAGAGATAATACTCTTTTTTTTCCGTTTGGCAAGAAAAATATCTGTGTTTTTGTCATTTTTTTAATCTTGCGACTCGTTTCTTGCCCGGAAAAATGAGTCCGGCTTGTTCTGCCGCTCGCAGAAACAAGCCGGATTCGTTTTTTTCCGTATGTAAATAGTTCCTTTTTACAGGCTTTCGCCGAAGTCCTCGCGGAACTTGGCAGCCAGCTTTTCCTGCCAGTCGCTCAGCGGCTGCAGACGGCCGAAGAAGAAGCGCAGCACCTCCGGCTCTTCCACCCACTTGAGGCCGCCGATGAGGTGGCGATTGTCGTACAACCACTTCACACGGTCTGCACAGTATTTTACCTGGGAGAGGGTGAATACGCGACGCGGGCAGGCCAGGCGCACCAGCTCCAGCTCGGCGTAGTTCTCGGAGCCGTCCGGGTTGCGCTGCTCGGAGAGCGAGCCGCGCTCCATGCCTCGTATACCGCCGGCTATGTACAGAGCCGTGGCCAGTGCACCGGCGGGATACTGCTCGTGCGGGATGTTGGGCAGGAACTCGGAAGCGTTGATGTGGGCACCCAGACCACCGGCCGGCTTCACCATGGGCACTCCGTAGTCGGAGAGTTCCTTCACTAAGTACTCGATAAAGATGGGACCTTGGTTGATGATTTCCTCGTCCAGCGTCTCCATGAGCCCCACGGCCATGGCCTCCATGGCGCGCACCTCCATGCCGCCGTAGGTCAGGAAGCCCTCGTAGAGCGGAATGAAGGCTTTCATCTTGAGGATGAGGCTCTCGTTGTTGGAGATGATGGCACCGCCGCGGGCAAAGCCCAGCTTGCGGCTAGAGAAGTAGATGAGGTCCATCGCGTCGGCCAGCTTGCGGATAATCTGAGCCACGCTCATATCTTTGGCGGCGGCCTCGCGGGTCTTGATGAAGTAGAGGTTGTCCTGCAGCAGGGAGGCATCCAGCACGGCCATCACGCCGTACTCCTTGCACACGGCGGCCACCTCCAGCATGTTTTCCATGGAGAGGGGCTGACCACCGATGAGGTTGGTGCCGGCCTCGATACGTACGAAAGGCACATGCTCCGGGCCTACCTCCTCGATGAGGGCACGCAGGCGTGGAATGTCGAAGTTGCCCTTGAAGGGGTAGTCGAGGTTCGGGTCGAGCCCCTCCGGGATGATGAGCTCCTCCACACGGCCGCCCTTGCGGGTGATGTGAGCCTTGGTTGTGGTAAAGTGGAAGTTCATGGGCACCACATCGCCCTCTTTTACGAAAGTCTCGGCCAGGATATTCTCGCAGGCACGCCCCTGGTGTGCTGGCAGGAAGTGCTTGGTGCCGAACACATGCTCAATGACACGGGCGAGGCGGTTAAATGTCTCGGAGCCGGCATAGGAGTCGTCAGCCTGCATGGAGGCGGCTACCTGATTATCGCTCATGGCGTTTACACCGGAGTCGGTGAGCATATCCATGAACACATCTTTATTCTGTAGCAGGAAAGTATTGTTACCGGCCTGCTTCAGCAGCTCTACACGCTGCTCTACGGGCGGCAGAAACAGCTTCTGCACCACGCGCACCTTGTGCATTTCCAAAGGAACTTGGTGTTCTTCTTTGTAAAACTTGACGACGGACATAATATTGGAACAGTATAGTGTTAATGCGTATTCTGACGAACGCGCGCTGCGATACTAGCACGTTGATTTTACCATGTCAAACACTTTTCAAGGCATTGTGCCGTTTTAGGCTTGCATTATCATGCCTATTATGACAGAATGCCCTCATGCCCCCTTACACTCTCAGTGACCCGTACCGCGACTTTGATTCCGCAGAGGAGCGTGCTTGGTTGGAGGCCATCACTGCCAAGCAGGGGCGAGGGATTACAGAGGGAGACCTGCACTGGGTGTTTCAGAGCTATCTGCCGGCCGGTACTTATGCGGAGTGTTGCAGCTACCTGCGCCCGCTCTATAATTTTCTGCATGCTCATAACTCATACCACGACCTCTGGGAGAATCTGGTGGAAGTTTGGGTGCCCATGCACATGAAGGAATTGCAGGCAGATGGCACGCTGGAGGCGGTGCTGGGGGAAATCTGCTCCATCTACGAGGAAAAGCTGGAGCTCTATCTGTGCGGTGGGATGTGTATGGAATACATGAGGCTGATGTCCATCTCGTATTTATACTGCGGGCCGTTGGCAGATAAGCATGAGCCCCTGATAGCTAGCCTGAAACAGTCTCTGCACGGGCGAATGTTGCTGCTGAGTATATGCTCGTATGGCAGCATTTGCCGGCCGGACAATATGGGTATTTTTGAGGCTCATTTAGAAGCTCATTTTTCATACTTTCGCAACCCGGAAGAAGTGGCAGCTCTCATCCGCAAGGCGCAGGGATATAAGGACATTCGCTCTTACCTCGCGCAGCTTACGGACGAGGTGTTGGAGATGGCCGAAACTAAGACTGTGTCCGATGAACTGCTGGCAGAATGGGACAAACTGTTGACTTCTGTGGATGAGGCAACTATGCACCTGCCGGGCGGTCCGCTTTACGTTGGAAATTGATATGAAAAAGATGCGTTCACTGAGGCCTGCATTCGACCGTATGAAACACCGTCTCGCCAAGTGTCGGGAGTTGCCGGCGGCTCAACAGGCTGCATTTTACTACTGCTCCGGGGTGGAACGAGAGGCTTTTTGGGCTGCTGTGGCTGCCGGGCAGGCGGAGGCGGTGACGGCGGCTCTGGATGTGTTGTCTGCCGGGCAGTGGCTGCGCCCGCGGGATAGAGCCCTGTATGGCCGCCGTATGCGCGAGTCTTTGTATGCCGCCTGCAAGGCAGGGCATCTGAAGCCGCAGCATAAGAAACAGTTCGAGCAACTGGAAGTCTCGCTTGCTGTGGCGCTGCTGCAGCGTGGTGTCTATGCAATGAAGAGCCCCGCACAGCAGCGAGCTTTGCGGCGTTTGCAGGTATTGCAGACGCAGATGCGGCAGTGTTTCGGCTATGCTCCGGATATGCTGGAGTATGACGAATGGCCCGTGGTGCCGGCCCCCGCAAAACAGCTGCGCAAGGCGGCGCAGCGTGGCTGGTTTACAGCAGAGCAGGCGATACTGCTGGAGGCTTCCTCCTACGTGCAACTGATGCAGCTCCTGCATGGAGTCGAGGAGGAGTTGCCCGCTTTTCGACGGTTGGATTTTGCTGCCCATCCGGCGGATATGATTTGCTGTTTCTTTTGCGAACGCTCGGATGACACAGCTGCTTGGGTGGTGGCTCCTTTTGCTGAGTTGGATGAGCTTTGTGGGATAATTCTCGCGGAGGATGCCTCTTTCTGTTATGTCGTGGATGATTGGGGCGATGTTTATGGCTGCGAGTAAAAAAAGCCGGCGCAAGTGGCTGCTTATCCTCTGGCTGCTTATTGTGGCCGGGCTGCCGGTGTATTACCTGCGGCCGGACTGCGATTGGTACTATGCTCGCTGGGGTACACCGGAGCGGATAGTGAAAAGCCGTATCAATTTCGATAACCCTTTGTACGAGAGAGGGGAAGCTGTGTATACTCGCGTTTTCGTGGTGCATCCTTCGGCGGAGTCTCTGGAGTGTCTCCGCAAGGATTCTTTTGAAACAAAGGCGCAGCAGAACCTGCTGCCGCTGCTTCTGCGCTACGAACTGCCCGGCCCCTACCGCTTTTGGCACTGGCACGTGCATGGCTCGGTAGATTATGTAGAGTGCGGCAATGGTCTGCTACTGCTGCGCGACTATAGCCGCAACAAGGGAGGCTTGTTCTCCTCCCGCATGGCTTTTGTGGAGTTTTCCGAGCTATGGGAGCAGAACCCGCCTCATGTCGTCTTTTTCTACCTCTGGGGTGTCTTGGGGTTCCTACTGCTCTGCCTCACCCCCTTCCTCCTGCTGATAGGTGGGGGGCTGTACCTCATTCTGCGCCCGATTTGCCGCTGTTTTCTCAGTAAATAGTCACTAAGCGCCCCGGCCGCTTAACGCCTCGCCCTTACTTTTTTGCTTTGTAGATTGTAGATAGTTACGGCATTTTGGGGTACTTGCTGAAGTCCGGTTTGCGTTTTTCGAGAAAAGCGCGGGAGCCTTCGTGTGCTTCATCGCACATGTAGAAGAGCATGGTGGCATCTCCTGCCAGCTCTTGGATGCCGGCCTGGCCGTCCAGCTCGGCGTTGAGTCCGGCCTTAATCATGCGCAGGGCTATGGGGGAGTGCTGCATCATCTCCTCTGCCCATTGCACGTATTCATCCTCCAGTTGGTCGAGGGGTACCACCTTGTTCACAAGCCCCATGTCCAAGGCTTCCTGTGCGTTGTACTTGCGGCAGAGGAACCAGATTTCGCGGGTTTTTTTCTGGCCGATACATCGCGCCATGTAGGAGGAGCCGAATCCGGCATCGAAACTACCTACACGCGGCCCGGTCTGGCCGAAAATGGCGTTTTCGGAGGCAATCGAGAGGTCGCAGACAACGTGCAACACATGGCCACCGCCTATGGCAAAGCCGTTCACCGCAGCAATGACCGGCTTAGGGAGGGAGCGAATTTGCTTCTGTACATCCAGCACGGAGAGGCGGGGGATGCCGCCGCGATCCACATAGCCACCGTAGCCTTTCACATTCATGTCCCCGCCGGCACAGAAGGCGACTTCCCCCGCACCGGTGAGCACCACCACGGCTACATCCTGCATTTCGCGGCAGAGATGCAGGGCATCGCTCATCTCAGCTGTGGTAAGGGGGGTGAAGGCGTTGCGGTAGCGCTCGCGGTTGATGGTAATGCGGGCGATGCCGCCGTACTGCTCGAAGAGAATTTCCTCGTATTCCTTAATCGTTTTCCACTCGCGTTTCATGATGGTGCTTCAGTATTGTGTGTTGAATTGTGTGTAGAGGGCGGCATCTGCCACGCTGTTGGTAAAGGCTTCCACGAGCACCGGCCGCTCGGAGGGGGTGGTGAGGGAAGCTAGGGCTGCCGGCCATTCGTGCTCGCTGCGGACACTCAAGCACTCAAAGCCGCAACTCTGAGCCCAGGCTTTGGCGGTGGCTTGGTGGCGCCCGCTCACCAGCGGTATGTCGGGCGTGGAGATGGTGTCGAAGATGCCGCCGCCGCCGTTGTTTAGTAGTAGGATGCGCACACGGGGGGGAATACCCTGCAACCACAGCGCGTTCATGTCGTAGAAGAAAGACAGGTCGCCGCAGATGATGAACTGCCGGCGCGTATCGCCCATGGCAAAGCCCAGTGCGGTGGAGAGCGAGCCCTCGATGCCGTTCACCCCGCGGTTGCACTCTACTTGCGTGTCTTCGGGCAGGGGATAGAGCTGGGCAAAACGCACGGCGGAGCTGTTGGCCAGGTGGAGCACACTGCCGGCGGGCATGGTGCCTAATAGGTCGCCCACCAGCTGCATGGCACTGTACGGAAACTGTGGTACGGGGACGGGCTGTAGCCAGCGAGCGGCGTACGACTCATCTCCCTCTTCCGCAAAGGCTGCCAGCAAGTCCCACAGCTCGGCCGGTTCGCCTTCTATCACACGCGTCAGGCTGCAGAAGGTGTCCACCACCGCGCCGTCCGGGCAGATATGCCAGTGCTCGCGTGGCGGGTTGTGGCGCAGCAAGTTTTTCATGCGTTTGGAGAGGATACAGCCGCCGTAGGTAATGAGCAGATCGGGGCTCATCTGCTCCCCTGGTTGTGCGCCTAGCACACTGTCCGGCTGTGTGACGGCACACGCGGTGTTGCACAGATGCTCCCCCACGATGGCGAAGCCCTTTTCCGCAGCCAATTCCTGCGGTATCTGAGCATCCTGCGGTAGCTGCCCCAAGAGAATGAGGCGGCGCGGGCAGGCTGCCACGGTGTCCAGAAGCTCGCTTTCCTCATCTGCATCCATGCGGGCTAACTCGGTGCGGCGGATGATGCGGGGCGCGGGCAGGGGCTCAGCTGTGGTGCCGAACAGAGGCTCGCTGAGCGGGAGGTTTATATGTACCGGCCCTCCGGCTCGGTGCCGCAGGGCAAGCAAAGCTTCATTCAGCATGCGGTTGCGGTGCCACTCTGCAGCTTCTTCCTCCGGTATCTGTACGCTCATGCGACACAGCGAGCCGAATACTCCGGGCTGCGGCAGGGTCTGGCCGTCTTGTTGTCCCACCCAGCTGGCCGGACGGTCTGCGGAGATAATAAGCAGGGGCAGGTGGCGATAGTAGGCCTCTGCTACGGCCGGGTGCAGGTTCAGCAGCGCGGAGCCGGAGGTTACACACACAGCTACGGGAGCCTGTGCTTGTGCCGCCCAGCCGCAGGCCACAAAACCGGCACTGCGCTCATCCGTTGCTCCTCGTAACTCGAACCCCTCTGTAGCCTCCAGTGTGGCTACTATGGGGGAGTTGCGGCTACCGGGGCAGGCTACGCAGCGTGTGACGCCGTGCGTGCGCATGAGGCTCACCAAATCGCGGATGGACGGAGTGCTGCTGATATCTGGCATACCCCTACAAGTTAGCATATTTTCGTGCGTTCTTCAAACGCCGTTCGCGTCAGCCGGGGTGCTCGATGCAAAATAGCAGAAATCCGCCGGGTCTGTCTGCAGTTTTGCATTCCGTATGTCCTGCGTTTTTTTGTCTTGCCAACACGAGTTGGAGGTGCTAAGCTAGCGAGTATGAAGAAACTCATGTTTGTATTGAGCTTGCTGGTCGTTTTTATGCCCATGGCTCAGGCGGATAGTAAAACGGACAAGCTCATCGACGGCTTGCTGGGTATTGGTGCGCGAGCTTTGCAGGCGGAGCAGGAGCGGCGTGCAGAAGCTGCTAAGCAGCAAGACGAGACCGCAGAAGCCGGGGAAGATGAAGCAGGCGAGCCCCAAAAGCGC
>JAZNTO010000130.1:0-90737 GCA_045591805.1 Akkermansia sp.
TATTGCGATAAACGGGGGGGTGGATTTGAGGATTTGCACCGGGCGGCACGCCCGCCGGCGAATGTGTTTAGTGATGCGGATAGTGTAACGCGGAAGGTGGGTATTTTTGCGGATATAGGTGCAGCTACGAAGATGCCTGCTCGGTGAGGAGGGAAGCGGAAAACAGCGCAGATGCCGCAAAAGGCACCTGCGCTGTAGATGTGGCGGGGGTTAGCGAGCTTGCTCTGCCGGCGGAGTTTCCGCTTCCGGAGCCCGCTGCGCAAAGCCGCTTGCAAACCAGGCCACGGCAGCGGCAATGGCTGCTCCGATACTCCAGAGCCAACGCTTCCAGCCGCTTGCTTGTTTTGCCTGCCTGCTGCACTCTGCTGCGGCCTTGCCGGCTGCGGCACCTATGATTTCTTGTTTCGTATTCATGGCAATACCTATACCATGTTTCGAGGCGTTTTTGCAAACATTCTCTTGCCGCGGCGTTTCTGCGCTACACCGAAAGCGGGGCGGAATTGCTTCCGCCCCGCGTGGGAAAAAGGTGTTGCGATTTCCTTTACTTGGTCACAAGGCTGTGGCCGGTCATTTCTGCCGGCTGAGCAATGCCGAGCAGGCTCAGCAGGGTGGGAGATATGTCTGCCAGAATGCCGTCCGTCATCTTGACCTCGGCCTGATCCGGGCCGCAGTAGATGAGATCCACCAGATTGGTGGTGTGGGCGGTGTTGGGGGAGCCGTCCGGGTTGAGCATGTTCTCGCAGTTGCCGTGGTCTGCACAGATGAGGCAGCAGCCGCCCAGCTCGAGAATTTTGTTCACGCTCTTCTCCAGCGCTTTGTCCACGGCCTCGCAGGCAGTGATGCCGGCCTCAAGGAAGCCGGTGTGACCCACCATATCGGGGTTGGCAAAGTTCATGATGGCGATGTCGTAGTTGGCGATGGCTTCCACAAATTTATCTGCCACCTCGCCCACACTCATCTGGGGCTTGAGGTCGTAAGTAGCCACCTCGCGAGGGGAGGGCACAAGGATGCGATCCTCGCCTTCGAACTGAGTTTCCACGCCACCGTTGAAGAAGAATGTCACGTGAGCGTACTTCTCCGTCTCTGCGATACGCAGCTGCTTGAGACCTGCGGCAGCTATCACCTCGCCCAGAATGTTGGTGAGTTGCTCTTGTTCGAACACCACCGGGGTGGGGTAGCAGGCCTCGTACTCGGACATAGTGATGTAGTGCACATGCGGGTGCACGCCACGCTCGAAACCATCGAAATCGTCGTAGATAAATGCGCGGGAAAGCTCGCGTGCGCGGTCTGCGCGGAAGTTGAAGAAGAATACCACGTCTTCGTCGCGTACGCGCTGTGTGTCGCCCTCGCAGAATATGGCGGGCTTCAGGAACTCATCCGTCACGCCGCTCTCGTAGCTTTTCTCTGCGTACGCGTCGGGAGTGCAGCTGCACTGCTCGCCTTTGCCGAGTACGATGGCATCCCAGCCAACTTGCACACGATCCCAGCGCTTGTCGCGATCCATGGCGTAGAAACGTCCCACAACGGTGGCAATTTTGGCGCCGTAGGGAGCGACAGCCTCCTGCAACTGCTTGAGGAAACCGGCGCCGCTCTTGGGGTCTGTATCGCGGCCATCTGTGATGGCGTGAATCATGATATCTTTCACGCCGGCCTGTGCTGCAATCTTGACCACGCCGATGAGGTGCTCGATATGGGAGTGTACACCGCCATCGGACACGAGTCCGAGCAGGTGCAGGCGCGTAGCGGCCGCCTTGGCAAAAGCCTCGGTGATGACCGGATTTTTGGCCAGTGAGCCATCGTTGATAGCGTTGGTGATGCGGCACAGATCCTGGAATACTACGCGGCCGGCGCCCAGATTCAGGTGACCCACCTCGGAATTGCCCATCTCGCCGTCGGGCAGGCCTACATCCTGCCCACTGGCACCCAGCATAGAGTGCGGGCAGGTGGCCAGCAGCTTGTCGGTGAAAGGAGTATTGGCGAGCACTGTAGCATCGCCCGTTTGTTTTGCGGCCTCAGGCCCTTGAGGATTGCGGCCCCAGCCGTCACGAATTATCAGAACTACGGGTTTATTAGCCATGCGCGTATTATACCACTCGCGGCCTCGCTTGTGAAGCCAAAATAAGCACCTTTTGCAAAAAAATGTCACGTTGCGGCAGCGGGGAGGATTATACGGAAAAGTCCCACGCGTCGTAAAGAAGCGTGGGGCTTGGGGAGCCGGGATGGAGTAAATATCAGCGTATACCGTAGCAGGCTGCAGAACCGAGCTGTTCTTCGATACGCAGCAGTTGGTTGTACTTTGCCAGACGGTCTGCGCGCGAGAGCGAGCCGGTCTTAATGTGCCCGGCATTGGTGGCCACGGCGAGGTCGGCTATGAACGAGTCTTCCGTCTCACCGCTGCGGTGCGAGATGACGGCAGTGTACGCGTTCGTGGTAGCAAGCCGCACGGCTTCGAAGGTCTCGCTCAGGCTGCCAATCTGGTTGAGTTTCACGAGGATGGAGTTTGCCACGCCGGCTTCGATACCTTTGCGAAGGAAGTCGACATTGGTCACAAAGAGGTCATCCCCCACCAGTCGGCAGCGGGCGCCGATGCTGTCCGTGAGCAGCTTCCAGCCGTTCCAATCGTTTTCGGCGCAGCCGTCCTCGATGGAGACGATGGGGTAGCGCGCGATGAGCCCTTTGTAGTACTCTGTCAGCTCTGCAGCGCTGAGGCGGTCTCCACTGCTCTTCTTAAAGATGTAGAGGCCGCTCCCCGCGTCGTAAAACTCGGAGCTTGCCACATCCAACGCCAACCCAACTTCTTCTCCCGGCTTGTAGCCGGCGTTTTGTATGGCGGTCATGATGGCATCCAGCGCAGCATCTGCGCTCCGCAGATTCGGTGCGTAGCCGCCTTCGTCGCCCACGGCGGTGCTCAGCCCCATTTTGCGCAGAACGGCAGCCAGCGCGTGGAATATCTCTGCCCCACAACGCAGTGCTTCGCGGAAGCTTGGCAGGCCATGCGGTACAATCATAAACTCTTGGAAGTCGATGGGAGCGTCCGAGTGTGCCCCGGCGTTGAGTACATTCATCATCGGCACCGGCAGGATGTGAGCATTCGGGCCACCCAGATAGCGGTACAGCGGTTGCCCGGTGGCTTGCGCCGCTGCGCGTGCAGTAGCCAGGGATATGGCCAGCACGGCATTCGCCCCCATGCGCGACTTGTTCGGCGTGCCATCCACCTCCCGCATTGCGGCGTCTATGGCTATTTGTTCCCTCGCATCCAGGCCGATGAGGGCAGGAGCTAAATCCTTGTTGGCGTGGGTTACTGCCTGAAGTACCCCTTTGCCGCGGTAGCGCCCCTTGTCTCCGTCCCGCAGTTCACAGGCCTCGTGTTCGCCGGTGGAGGCTCCGCTGGGTACGGAGGCCACACCCACGATGCCGCTGCTCAGCTGCACCTCTGCTTCCACTGTGGGGTTCCCGCGCGAGTCCAGTATCTCCCGCGCCGTGATTTTTGCAATGCTTGCGTTCATTGTTTATTCCTTTCTATTCGGTAAAAAAAAAGTTTGTTGCGGCTAACTTTCTGCGCGGATTATAGCACGCTTTATTTCGCTTGGCAAGTATAAAAGTGAGTTGAGGCTAACTTTTGTGTGTCAAAAATACAGGAAATGTGTCTACAGCTTAGTCATCCAGCAGGGCGCGGAGGGAGGCGATGGCGTCTTCGCATTGATCCTCAGAGAGCGGTGTTTTCATGAGCTTGTCGTAGTCCACAAACTCGTAGAGCCGCGCGGGGATTTCGGAGATGAAGCAGGAGGGTTGGCAGCGTTCCTGCTGACCGTAGCGCGTGCGCTTGGCGCAGTAGGTCATGGTAAGCCGCTCGCGAGCGCGTGTGATGCCTACGTAGAAGAGGCGGCGCTCCTCGTCCAGATTCCCCTCGTCCACCGAGCGCGTATGGGGAAGCAGCCCTTCCTCCACCCCCACGATGTAGACTTGGGGGAACTCCAGCCCCTTAGCTGCGTGCATGGTGATGAGACACACACCGCTCTTTGCCTCGATGTCATCGTCGTCCCGATCATTGTCGAGGTTGATTTTCGAGAGGAAATCGGTGAGCTTGGCACCGGGAAGCCAGAACTGGCGTAGGGCGGACTTGATGTCGTCTATAGCGGACTGTCGGCGGTTTTTCTCCTCTTCTGTCTTGCAGTTTTTGGAAATGTATTCCTCGTATTGGGTTTCTTTCAGGAAATCGGTGAGAATATCCGCGAAAGGACGCTCACTCAGAGCAAACTCCGTACCATAGCGAGTGACAAGTTCAGTGAAGGCCGCGATACTATTCTGGGAGCGAGTGGAGCATTCGGCCAGGAAAGAGAGGTCGAGCAGGGTGGCCCAGATGCTCTTTTTGTTGTCGCGGCTCCAGTCTATAGCAAAAGAAGCCGTGTTGGCGCTGATGCCGCGCGGAGGTGTGTTGAGCACACGCAGCAGGTGCAGGTCGGCATCCGGATTGTCCATCATTTGCAGGTAGCTGATGAGGTCTTTCACCTCTCGGCGGTCGAAGAAACTTTTGGTGCCCACCATGCGGTAGGGAATATGGCGCTCTCGCAGAGCCATTTCCAGCACACGGCTTTGGGCGTTGGCGCGGAAAAGCACGGCAAAGCTCTCCCAAGGCAGGCGGTCGCGCAGGTGCAGCTGCTCTATTTCATCTGCCATGAATTCGGATTCCTCTTCCGGGCCGGGCATGGCAAGCAGGCGCACGGGGTATTCTCCCACTTTGTTGGTGCGCAGAGTTTTGTCGCGCCGTCCGGCATTGTTGCGTATGAGGATATTGGCGCAGTCCAGCACTTGTTTGGTACAGCGGTAGTTTTCCTCCAGCTTAATGACGGTGGGATTCGGGAAAAAGCTCTCGAAGTCCAGAATATTGGAAATTTGTGCACCGCGCCAGCCATAGATGGATTGGTCATCGTCTCCAACCACGCAGACATTGTGCTCCGGCCCCACGAGTTGGCGCAGTAGGCTCATTTGCAGAGAGTTTGTGTCTTGGAATTCATCTACGGTGATGTAGGAGAATCGCTTGTTCCACTTCTCGTGCACATCCGGGTAGCAGCGCAGCAGACGCTCGGTGAGGATAAGCAGATCATCGAAATCTACGGCGTTCTGAGCCCGAAGCTCCCGCTGGTAAGCACCGGCTACGGCGGAGATAAGTGAGTCCTCTATGGCTTTATAATCTTGGCCGTTATTGCGCACGCGGGAGTATTCTGCTATGACCTGAGCCGGCTCCAGTTTTTCCCTTCGTGCGCCGTATTCCATGATGAGGCGTTTGAGCAAGCCGCTCTGGTCGCTGCCGGTGTAGATAGAGAAGTTTTCTTTGTATCCGAGCTTACCGATATCCTGCCGCAGGATACGCACACAGAGGGAGTGGAAGGTACAGACCGTCATTTTACGGGCCGCCTTGCGATCCACCAGTCCGGCTACACGGTCGGCCATTTCGTTGGCGGCTTTGTTGGTAAAGGTTAGTGCGAGAATTCCGGCGGGGTTCACCCCTTTATCTATCATGTTGGCAATGCGGCAGGTCACGGTGCGGGTTTTGCCCGTACCGGCTCCGGCCAGAATAAGTACCGGGCCGTTGAGAGTCTGCACGGCCTGTCGCTGAGCTGCATTTAAGCTGTTGATGTCGAACTTCTCTGCCATAATGTGACCATTTTGTTCGCCGTGTGGCGGCGGGCTATGGTAGCATATTTCCCCTGTGGCAGCAAGGTTTATTTGCTGATTTTTTTCGGGGTGTTGGGGGGACTCCGAATTAGTGCGGAACGGGCAATGCTGAGTCCTCTGTAGTACTTTTGTAGCCGGGCAACGGGATAATCAACGGTTCGGTCTCCGCGGTGGCAAAAAATCTCACACGGAGCTCAGACGGCTTATCTCGCAGCACGAGTTCAACCTCTTGCAGTGCGGGCTTTTGGCGGTAGATGGTCGCCTTCTGCTTGCCATCCTGTATCTCAAACGTTAGCGGTGGGTTGTAGATGGCAGCCACTGTGGGGGAATCCCACTCTATATCCAACGTGTCTCCGATATCGTGCAGGTGATTGGGGGTAAATGTGAAATGCAAGCCGCCAATGCAATGTTTGCTCACCCTGTCCGTAGGAACGGAGACTTTATGCGTGGTGGTTTCTGTTGCAGCTTTGAGCCGCAGTGTGCCGCTTGCCCCGGGACGCGCTTTCAGGCTTTTGGCTCCGGTGACTTGCAGCTCTGCGCTTTCGGATTTCATGCTGTACAGGTAGATGTCTTGCGAGCCGGCGGCATCCCAGCGGTATTCTATTTGCCCATCTGCCTGTACATTGGGCAGAAAAACACAGGTATGAGCCTCTCCTACCACAGGTGTGGGGGTGGTAGTACAGGCGCCCAGCAAAAGTGCTGTAGCTAGAAAGTAACGGTGTACTAACGGCATAGATTTTCCTGCGAGTATACATCGGAATCGGATATAAAGCAAGACCAATATCTCAGTGAGGCGGATAAAACAAGGTTAAATATTTGTTATTTTATGAATTGGCGGGAAAAATCTTGCTTTTTGTTGGTGTATCTGTTAAAATAACTGCGGTTACAAGTTTTCTTGGTTATGAAAAAATCCGTTCTTCTTTCTATTCTACTGGGCTCAACATCGCTGTTTGCATTGGATTTGTCGGATGCTTTGTGCAGTGGTTCCATATGGGGTAAGACTCGGCCGGAGGTTTGTTCGTCCGATTTCGTGGGCTTGCGCTATATGCCCATAGACAATCATGCCATCCGCTTGGTGCCTCGTTTGACTGTCAACGAGGGGTGCTGCAAGGACAAGACTACCAAGAAAGGGCTGGAGGCGAACAGTTTGTTGACAATAGGCTCTCTCCAGTTCGGCGAGACTATCGTGCGCTGGGATCAGGACATGGTGACCAAAAACATGCTTGGTCTGGTGTATACCCGAGGTGATGATGGAGTGATTACAAAGGCAGAGTATTCTCGCCTTATTCGGGAGAGTGTGAAGGCTCTGGATGCCATGACTGCCCGTGCGGGGTATGTACGCGAAGCTCGCGGCAAGGGAGACGAGGAGCATGTGGGCGTGCCGGGGCTGAGGCATTGGTTCTGGGAGTGGCAGCAGGGAGTGCTCTTGCTGGAGGCATCTGCTACAGACATGGGGAATGGTGACATTCGCCCGGAGTTTATCCGTGTGAAGATGGGGCTGAATCCCGATTCTATTGCTACGGGTGGTGCTGAGAATCTGACCAATGCTGCTTGGCTGAGGAAAAATGTTAAGAAAGAAGACGGCAAGGTGTATATTGCCGGTGTGCCGATGGTAGACCAGGGGCAGAAGGGCTATTGCTTGCCGGCAACCGTGGCTCGCGTGTTTGCGTACTATGGTGCAGATGCTGTGGACCAGCACGCACTGGCACAGGTGTGCAATTCGGAGGCTAAGAGTGGTACAAGTTTGGGAGTCATGTACTACGAGATGGTAGAGATGGGGAAAAAGTTCAATTTCACCGTGTTGCCGTTGCATGCGAACCCGAGCGATTTCATGACACTAGTGCGCCATTATATTGATGATGGTATCCCCATGCTCTGGTGTGTGGAGTTGAATACGGCTCGCGAGGCCGGTATTCCCATCAGCCAAAATAAAGGTTGCCACGAGCGACTGATTATCGGTTACAATGATACTACAGGGGAGCTTCTGTTCTCGGATTCCTGGGGGCAGGGGCATGAGCTGAAGGGTATGCCTATGAGTGATGCAGCCAAGATCACTCTTGGGCTGCATGTGATGCTGCCGAATCAATAATACTCTTTTCCTATGCCGGGAAAAACAGAAAGAAAGCGTGGCTCTGCCCGAAGAGCGCACCGTAGGGGAGCCGCGAAGAGCCCCCGCAATATGGGTGTCGTATGGGGGCTGCTTGTTTTGCTGGTAGGCGGGTTGATGTTTGCTTTGCTGAACGTTGGTTCCGGGGAAGCTCAGCCGCAGAAACCTCGCCGTGCTGTGGCGAAAAAAGTGGTGAAAAAAGCTCCGGCAACGCAGCCGGCCGAGGAGGAGGCAAAGGATGTAGCTCCTGAGCCGCCGACGCTTGTTGAGGAGACGGAAGAGCAGCCTGAATCTGAGCCGGCAGAGGAGCCTTTGATTGTGGCTGAGCCTCCGCTTGATGATAGACCGGCGGATGTGCCCTCGGTAGACCAACCGGAGGAGGAGGCACCCACGGAGGATGAAGATGATGAGAAGGAGGATAGACGCCGCCGGCTCAGCCGTACGGATGAGGATGGCAATTATTATATTGATATGGCAACCGGTACGCTCCTTTTCACCCCGGATTCCGCGCTGAATGATGAGAATCTCGAGATTTATCTCGACAGCATCATGGATACATACGCCACGCAGGAATACGACCAAGAGGGGGCAGAGCGCACCGATGAAGAAAAGCAGGTGAAGTAATAGTCCCCGTCCGCGTGCAGACTTGAGACCCGCGTGCAGCGATTGTGCGCGGGCTTAATCTTTGGCCGATTTCGGGTCTACCGCATCGCGCAGTCCATCTCCCAGGAAATTGAGCGCCAGAAGCGTGAGGCAGAAGAAGAGCGCGGGGAAGAAGAGCAACTCCGGCGAAACTTCCATGCGGTCTGCGCCCTCTTTGATGAGGGTGCCCCAGGAGGAGTTCGGTGCCTTCACCCCGAGGCCGATAAAGGAAAGCGTGGATTCCGTGAGCATGATGCCCGGCACGGCCAGAGTGGTATATACTACCACGGTGCCGAGCAAGTTCGGGGCAATGTGGCGGAAAAGGATGTTCATGTGTCCGAGCCCGAGAGATTTTGCTGCAAGAATATACTCCTGAGCTTTGATTTCCAGAGTTTGAGTGCGTACGATTCGTGCAAGAGTAAGCCAACCCAGAGACCCTATGGCGATGAAAAGAGGTACCAGCCCCAGAATGGGCGCCACGGCTTCGCGCCGCCAGCCGGTGGTCTGCACAATATCTGCTGTGAGTTGCCGCACAGGCTCCTCGATACTCAGGGAGAAAACGATGACCAATACGATGAAGGGCAATGCGAAGAGCACATCCACCGTACGCATCATGAATGTGTCCACCCGTCCGCCGGCATAGCCGGATAACAACCCATATACGAGCCCGATGATGAGAGCCACAAGCGTGGCTACCAGCCCCACCAGCAGGGAGATGCGACCGCCGTAGAGCACGCGAGCCAGCAAATCTCGCCCAAGCTGGTCGGTGCCGAAGGGGTGGGATAGGGAGCAGGGGGCTGCTATGTTTGCTAAGTCTGTGGAATTCGGGTTGGCGATGCAGGGGAAAAGCGGCAGCACAAAGCACGCCAGCACCATGAGCAGAAGAAACACTAGGGAGGTCATGGCTGCTCGGTTGCGCCTCAGGCGGCGCATGGCGTCCTGCCAGAGCGAATTACCTTGTGTATATGTTGTTTTGGCCATGTGTGAGTTTTTATGCGGCGCCTTGGGAGCGCAGGCGTGGGTTGAGTGCTACGAGAGCGATATCGACAATGAGGTTGGCTCCGACTATGAGGACGCCGTAGCAGAGCACCAGACCTTGGATGAGGAAGTAGTCGCGGTCTGTGGTGGCGTTCACAAAATGCAGTCCCATGCCCGGCACCTGGAAGCAGGTTTCTACTACAAAGGAGCCGGTGATGAGGGCGGCAAAGGCCGGCCCCAAGTACGACACCGCTGGCAATAATCCGCTGCGTAAAGCGTGCACTACCAACTGCCGCACGGGACCTGCTCCTTTGGCTCTTGCTGTGCGCATGAAATCCTGAGACAATACCTCCAGCATACCGCCGCGTGTGAGACGCGCCAGATATGCTGCATTGATAAGCCCCAGCGTGAGTGCCGGCAGCACGGCACAGAGCGGGTTATCCCACCCGGCCACACTTAGCCCCGGCACATGCATGCCTAGTGTTTTTCCCAACAGGGGGGCTATGACAAAGGCTGGCATACAGATGCCGAGCATAGCGGTGAACATGAGCAGGGCATCCGGCCAGCGGTTTTTGCAGCGGGCTGCCAGCATGCCGGCGGGTATGCCCAGCGCGATGGCTATTCCCATACCCAGTACACCCAGCCACAGGGAGACCGGGAAGGCCTCCGCTATAATGTCGCTCACCTGCATCCCCTCGCGCACCAGCGATGGGCCGAAATCTCCGGCTGTAAGTATGTTTTTCCAGTAATTAACGTATTGGACAAGGGGGCTTTGATCCAGCCCGTAGAGGGAGTTAAGTTGTTCCTCGACATGTTGCGGCAGCTTGCGCTCACCCAGGAAAGGATTGCCCGGCAGTATGCGGACTAGGAAGAAGGTTATCGTTTCCAGCACAAATACCACGAGGGTACCCTGCGCAAGACGCTTGAGGAGTAGTTTTATCATGGCATTACTTGTATGGCATCGAGGGGGAAATTGTCCAGCAGACGCGGCTGTCTTCCGCTGATATGGCGGGCAGAACGCAGGTATGTACGCTGGCTGTGGTAGAGTGGGATAACAGGGTACTCGCGAAGCATGAGCGCCTCCGCTTGTTGCAGAAGGGCACGCCGCGCGGCGGCATTTCCGGTAGTGCGTGCGGCGGCCAGAGCCGCATCGAAATCCGGGTTGCCCCAGCCTGTGCAGTTGTTGCCGCCTCCACTGCGCCAGAGCTCTACAAAAGTGGCCGGATCCAGATAATCTCCGCTCCAAGAGGAGGAAGAGATGTCGTACTCCATATTCTGCTGGGCGGCTTTGTAGGCAGTCCATTCGCAGGAGCGTATATCCACATGCACGCCCAATACTTTTTCCCACATGGCTTGAATAGTTTCTGCCATAACGCGCTGCACATCACGAGAGGTGGTCATGAGCTCCAGCACCGGGAAGCCTTTGCCTTGTTCAAAGCCGGCTTCGGCCAGAAGTCTGCGAGCCTCAGCTTCGCGCTCCTGTTGCTCCGCGGGAGCCTCGGGCGGCACGACATTGTAGCCGACTCCGGGGGGCGTGAATGAGTTGGTGGGGGTGCCGGCACCGCGCACTACCTTACTCACCAGCGCTTCTCGGTCTATCGCAAGGTGCAAGGCACGGCGTACCCGGGCATCGTTGAGCGGTGGGCGGGTGGTGTTCAGCCTGTAGAAGATGGTGCAGTAGTATGGGTCTTGGCAGAAATCCTGCGGGCATTTTTGAGCTACGTAGGCCAGCATTTCCGGCGGTACGTTGTTGGAGATATGCAGCTTGCCTCCTAAGTACATGCGAGTTTCCGTGTAGCCGTTCACAACAGGCAGGAAGTGAATGCCGCGGTTTTTTACCTCCGCAGCCCGCAGATAAAGGGGGTTGGGACGCACGCTCAGAAAATCGTTGAAGCGATGGTCGTCTAATACATAGGCGCCATTGCCCACCCAGTACTCCGGGCGGGTCCATAGACTACGGCGGTCCAGCATGCCGCCGAGAGCTTCCACTCTGTGCGCGGGAATGGGGTACCAGGTGTAGTGTAGTAGTAGCAGAGGCAGGTGTGGGGTAGGGCCGGTGAGCGTCAGTTGCAGGGTGTTTGTATCGAGAGCTTTGGCGCCTACGTCTTCCCAGTCGCACTTGCCGGTGTTGTATGCTTCTGCGTTCTGCAGCGGGTATAGCATTTCGGCATACTTGCCGGCAAATTCCGGGTGGAGCAGCCGCTTGTAGGCATACACAAAATCCTGTGCTGTTACCGGAGTACCATCGCTCCACTTCGCGGAGGGATTCAGATGAAATGTCCAGACATCTGCTCGGGCATTGTGCTCCCAACTTCGTGCCGCACCGGGTAAAACTTCACCATCTGCAGCGGGGGAAGGGCGCACAAGTCCTTCCAGAATGGCGCAGATGATTTTGCCGTCTGCAACGGCTGTAGCCTTGTGCGGATCCTGGCTCTGCGGCTCGGAGTTGTTGCCGAGCAGCAGCACCCCCGCCTCCGCAAATCGCTCTGCGGAGCTTTTCTGCTCGCCACACCCTGTCAGCAGGCAGGCTAGAGCTACAATGGCTGTTTTCAGCTTCACGGGCGCGAGTCTAGCACATTCGGTATGCAGATTCAAGTCTGAATGATGTTCGCTTTTTTCCCGCACGGTCTATACCCGGCATTCTCCTCTGCCGTTGCTTCGTAAGCCGAATATCAGACCACAGAGCGCAAATATACTGTAAATGCCACCTACCCAAAACTCCGGATGCTTGGTTTGCATAGCGGAGCCTGCAAACCAAGCCAGTAACCCTCCGCCTATGAAGCCTACTCCTTGCGCCAAACCGGAGAGTGCCACTGTGGTGGCCTCGTCGGCAGAAGATTCTACGATAAGCGTCATGCCCAGTGCAAAGATGCTACCCAGACTTACCCCAAGTAGGCAGGCAAAGAGAGGCCAGAGCTTCAGAGGTGCGAGCAGTAGTCCCCAGCAGGAGAGAATAGAAAGAAGAATTGCCACCACCAAGAGCGCGTTGCGTCCGCCCAGCCAATTGGCAATATGCGAGCAGAGCAAGGCCGCCGGTATTTGAAAAGTGGTGGAAAGTGCCGGCACCAGTCCTGCTTCTACTATGGGAAGTCCCCGCCGCCGCATGAGGGTGGCCAGCCAGACAATCAGAAGCCAGGCACCGGCTACACGGAATAGGTAAAATAGGCTCACTGTCCAGGCCTTTGCTTGTTGCAGCAATGGTGCAATAGGTGCGTGCACAGTATGTTGTTCTTTTCGTTGCTCCGGGGAAAAGAAGATGAGTTCTGCCCAGAGCAGGGTGGCTACAAGAAGCGGTAGAGCCCAAAAGAGTAAGCCGTGTTGCCAGCCTCCCAGAGCTAACGCCACCGGGGCAGATGTACCGGCCCCTACTGCTGTGCCCAGACTCACACAGGCGGTGTAAGCCCCCATGAGCTGGGGGATATTTCCTGTAAACTCTTGTTTTACTATACCGAGAATAAC
This sequence comes from Akkermansia sp., assembly GCA_045591805.1. Lineage (GTDB taxonomy): Bacteria > Verrucomicrobiota > Verrucomicrobiia > Verrucomicrobiales > Akkermansiaceae > Akkermansia. The sequence continues at coordinate 12,863 of JAZNTO010000130.1, forward strand.
AGAGCCGGTTATACCCAAACCAAGTCCGATGATGATTGTGCCGCCATAAAGCCCGATGATTCCTCCGTAGCTGCGCCAGACAACTCCGACAATCGCTGTGAGTAGAGCATAAATGATGAGACGCCGCGGGCGTATGTTCTCCGCCAGGCGAACACTCGTGAATGCAGCAATGCCCAGAGACATAACCGGTAACAAGCCGAAAAGTCCACTGCTCTCGACTCCCAGTCCTAAATCGCGCATCAGAAACACCAGCAGAGGGTCGGCCGCAGAAAAACTCATGCGTAGGTTGAAGCTTACCAGCAGAAAAATGAGGATAAAGTGCACTTTGTGATTCTCGTTCATGGCGCTGTTTTTCTACATCAGTACTCACTTGTTAGCAATCTATATCGCTAACATGCAGCAGAAAATGCTTGTATTCGCAGGAAGTTGTTGCTATAAATGAGCCACGCAATCACAACCGAAAAATGGATATGATGAACAAGCTCGCCTGTATAGCCCTTGCCGCCGTTCCCTCTCTTGTTGCTCCCGCTGCTGCGCAGGAGCAGCAGATTACTGTGGAAGACTACATCAAGACCCAGATGGCTCTTTTGAACGGCATGAATGAGTTGCTCGCTATCGAAGGTATTGCCGAAGCCCCCGGCGAAGTGGCTGCCGCCATCAACCAGCTTACGCAGTACGCCGCTGCGTTGGTAAGCCTTAAGGGGCAGCTGAATGCAGATGATCTCGCCGCAGCTCAGGGAAATCTGGAGGTGGATCCTGTGGCTCAGGCTACCGGCGCAACCTTTATAAAGGCCGTAAACGAGCTGGCGGACAAAAACTTCTACAACAGCAACGAACTCGCTACGGCCGTGCAGAACTTTGCCGCTGTACTGGCAAATATGTAACCCTCGCCACCTGCGATATTTGTTCCGCCTTTTCAGCGCAGATAGTCAACTGTTCTGTGCCAAAAGTGGAATCCGGTGGTGGATTTCTCTGAGTACTCACGCTCACCATCCTGTACCTATCTGTGGCAAGGTACAGGATTTTTGTCATTGCCTAGTTGGAGCCTTGGTTGTACTGTAGAGAAAGAGGTGGGCGATGGGGGAGTATCCATTTTGGGAGGAATGCTCCTACATGGGAGTTCTGGTTCCCTTTTCTATGCTTTCTACTCTTATTTCTTGTACTAGCTTATGAATCGGGCAGAAAAATCTTGTGTGTATGGGAATTGCCCTTTTCGTTTTTCTCGCTGAGCTCAAAGGAGATAGAGTTCGCATCTGAGCTCAATGTTGGCATACATACGAAATGAAAACCATCACTATATTCATGATAGTATCTTACAACGGATCTATTTGTTAAGAAGTTTTTAATCTTTGATAAGATGGATAAATTATGATCTATAAGTATCTGTTTTGACTTGCCGTTTTTGTTTTCTACTTCAATGGCTCCCTCAAAGAAAATCCCTTTTGGAAATCTTAGTACAATTTCGTTGTTGAGCCTCGCTATGTGAAACTCATTGCTGTTTTTCGTTTCAAAAAGTTTATACATGTTTTCATTCCTTTTTTTGGTGCGGAAGTGGGCATAAAATGGATTCTGTCCGTAATATTTACCTACGAAATTGTATCTGTAATCTGCTTGTGATTTGGGAAAAGCTCCGGCTAGTAACCAAGGGATATCTTGCCCAAATGCGGTACAATCTACTTCGCAGACAGAATTCGGTTTCTCGCTGTTAATGGCTTGATTGTGTGATTCGGAAATTTTATGTAAGTATGTATATTCGTGTGCCGTTAGACCGCACAGTGCAACAGTGGCAAGCGTAAGTATGATACGATTTTCTATGATGCGCTGCCCATATTCTCCAAGGAAGAGTATCATGATTGTTAAACTTAGATAGTAATAACCACCGCCCCAAGAACCATGATGCGCCATAGTAAATGCCAGAATTGCAAATGCCAGAGTCAGACAACCAAGCAACGATTTGAAAAGAGTGCGTTTTTTGAATAATAACCAGAATAACGTCAGAATCGGTATGCCTGCTTTTCTCAACAGAGATTCTAAACCTCCTATGACGCTCAGGATATAGTTTTCTGTTCCGGTGGCTCGCGACCACATAGCCGGCGCAGTTATCGGGAATAGCGTTCCAAGACCCACACATATGATAGTTACTATCATCGCTCTCGGAATTGTTTTTGTTTTGCGCCACTTGATAACGGAGTGAATGAGCAAGCCGCAGGATAGAGGTGCGCCTAATCCTTCATGCAACATTCCGCATAAGAAACCGCTTGTGCAACTGATAATGGTAATATAAGAGCTGGTTCGATCGGAAGATTCCATTCGTCTTACGAATATCAGAAAGATTAGCAACGCTATTGTTGGCCAGAAATAATTGCAGCATCCTGAAGTCCAAAGTACAGTTCCCTCGATGTTAGGAAGAAATGCTATGCTGGCAACTAGGCAAATTACGATTTCTCGAACTCCTGCATGTGCAAAAATATACTTGCTTATTAGAAATAGGTAAAGTATGAATGCTACGACATTTAGGAGATTGAACAAGTGTTTACCTCCATACATCATAACTAGTGATACGATGCCGTCAGAGAGTCTGCCGCAGGTGAAATGTGAACGTTGTGTCCACCATGAGCTCAACAAGTCCTTCCAACTATCTATGCGTTCTTGTGTATACCAGAGCGAGCCATCTTCATGCGTAGTCATTACAAAGTTAAGGCGGTAATCATCTTGTATCATCGGCGTGAGCTCGTTAAATATGTAAAAGATAGAAGCGGACAAGATGAGAAATCCCCACAAAATTGCAGTTTTATATAGTGCCTCTTTATTCATGCGAGCCACAGTTTACGCTTTTGAAAACCGTAAGTCATCACAACTAACTATCTCGCGGTAAGGGATTAAAATTATTGACTTGTGCTTTCTGAGGGGAGCTCAGGTGAAAGGCGTGAGCCTGATTTTCAATCTGATATTTTGCTTGACTTACGGTTTTCAAAACCGTAAGTCACAAGAAGGAAGAGTAGTCGCATCCGGGGGGGGGGAGCTTTGGAAACAAGATGATTTCATTATGCGTTCGTTGAGTCTGAGATAAAGATCTTTCGCCACTTTAAGCTTGCAAGGGGGAGAGATAGGGTGTAGAATGGCGAGCGATGAGAAGACCTCCTATACCCGGGTTGGTGTTGGCAGACGGATGGCTGGCACCTTATGAGCGAGAGATAAAGGGCCGCATGCGATTGTATGATGGTCGGCTGGCGAGTATACGTCGGCGTTATGGCTCTCTGCTTGAGTGTGCGAATGGTTTTGCGCGCATGGGGTTCAACCGGGATGCCGCTACCGGCGAGTGGGTGTACCGAGAATGGGCACCCGGTGCACGAGGGCTTTTCCTGATAGGAGATTTTAATGGCTGGAATCGCGCGGCGCATCCCATGCAGCCGGGTGCAGCAGGTGTGTGGGAGTTACGTTTGCCGGCGGCAGCCTTGCAACACGGGCAGCACGTGAAAGTACATGTGGTGGGGGCGGACAATGTGGGGAGAGACCGTATACCGGCCTGGATTCGCTACACGGAGCAGGATTCCGCTACTTTCGATTACAGCGGAGTCATCTGGACCCCGTCTGAACCCTACACATGGAAGAATACCCGCTGGAACCCGTCGCAGGTGAAGGTGCCCTTCATCTACGAGGCTCATGTGGGTATGGCCGGAGAGGAGGAGCGCGTGCACAGCTACCGCGAGTTTGCGGACAATGTTTTGCCGCGCGTGGCTAAGCTGGGCTACAATGTGGTGCAACTCATGGCGATACAAGAGCACCCGTACTATGGTTCCTTTGGTTACCATGTTTCCTCATTCTTTGCTCCCTGCAATCGCTTCGGTACTCCGGAGGATTTGAAATACCTCATCGACACGGCTCACGGGTTGGGGATTGCCGTGCTGCTGGATGTGGTGCACTCTCACGCTGTGAAAAATGTGGCGGAGGGGCTCAACAATTTCGATGGTTCGGGAGGTCAGTATTTCAATGCCGGCAAGCGGGATGCTTTTCATCCGGACTGGGATAGCTGCCTCTTCGACTACGGACGAACGGAAGTTATCGAGTTTTTGCTCAGCAACTTGCGCTGGTGGCTGGAGGAGTACCACTTCGATGGCTTCCGCTTTGACGGCGTGACCAGCATGCTCTACCTACACCATGGGCATGAGCCATTTACGGATTTGGGCTGTTACTTCAACACTCAGGTAAATATAGATGCCGTGGTATATCTGCAACTGGCGGCTACGTTGGTGCAGCAGGTTACACCCGGAGCTTTTGCCATAGCGGAGGATATGTCCGGTATGCCCGGCTTATGCCGCCCTGTGGATGAAGGGGGCTTCGGCTTTACCCACCGTCTGGCTATGGGGCTACCGGATTATTGGATTAAGTTGCTCAAGGAGAAAAAGGACGAGGAGTGGAGCGTGGGCGATATATGGTACACCCTCATCAACCGCCGCTACGGTGAACCCAATATCGCTTATGCCGAGAGCCACGACCAAGCGCTTGTTGGGGACAAAACAATCGCTTTTCGCTTGATGGATGCCGAGATGTATACACACATGAGCTGCGAGATGCCCAGCCACATCATAGATCGCGGTATGGCGCTCCACAAGCTGATACGTCTAGCCACGCTGGCAGCCGGCGGCGAGGGTTGGCTGAATTTCATGGGCAATGAGTTCGGGCACCCGGAGTGGATAGATTTCCCGCGCGAGGGTAATGGCAATTCCTACAAGTATTGCCGCCGCCAGTGGAGTCTGGTGGACAATGACCTGCTGCGCTACCGCTTCCTGAACGCCTTTGACCGCGCCATGCTGGTACTGGCGAAGCGCACCGAGCTGCTGGCATCGCCGCCTGCTCGTCCGCTGAATATGGACGAGAAGAACCAGGTGATGGCATTTGAGCGTGCCGGACTTGTGTTCGTGTTCAACTGGAGCGGTACCCGTGCCATACCGGACTATAAGTTGCCGGCTCCCGCGCACGGGGAATGGAAGGTGGTGCTGGATTCCGATGCTTCGGAGTTCGGCGGGCTGGATAGACAGGACCACAGCGTGAACCACTACACCGATAAAACGCAGCATCTTTCCCTCTACCTACTGCCGCGCACTGTTACCGTGCTGGCTCGCGCGTACCGAGGCGGCATGATGCATTAACCCCTGCTGCTATGAAAGAAACATCGAAAATACATTGGTTTATCTACATTCCCGCTATCATTCTGTGCTTCCCGCTGGGATGCATAGCTGCGGCTTATGCCGCGCAGGTGCATCCGCACCATGCCCAGGGGAATCATAAAGCCGCTGCGGCTGCCTATGAGTCCGCTGCAAACTGGTGCATCTGGGCTTATCTGTTCGGTGTCGTGCTGCTGATTGCGTATTTCCTGAGATTCAATTAAAATGAGATTTATTACTTTCCTGCTCTCCGCGGCTGTTTGCGTGCTGTGTCAGTGCACGACTGTTTCCCGGCCTGCCGCGCCTGCTGTGTCTGCTTCGCTGCCGACATCCTTCTGTTACCTGGATTCCGTAGCACCGACAGTACGGGTGGATTTGAAGTACAGCGGTAATGATAACTTTGTGGGGCGCCCTATTGCCGGTTACGCCGGACATCGTGCCGTGCTGCGCAAAGATACAGCAATAGCCATCAAAAAAGCAGCGGATAATCTGGCAAAGGAGGGGCTTGGGTTGCTTATCTGGGATGCTTATCGTCCTTCCGGCGCCATGCGTGATTTTCGTGAGTGGTCTCGCACGAAGGATGAACGCATGAAGTCTCGCTTCTATCCTAACATTTCCAAGCAGGGGATTTATGATGCAAAATATATAGGCGATATTTCCGAGCATAGCTGGGGAATTGCAGTGGATGCTACCTTGGTCGACCTGCGCACAGGCAGAGAGCTGGATATGGGCGGCCACCATGACCTGCTAGATGTTTCCTCCGCCACGGAAAGTTCGCTGGTGACTCCTCAACAGCGCGCTAACCGATTGAAACTTCGAAAGGTTATGGAATCCGCCGGTATGAAAAATTACCACACGGAGTGGTGGCACTATTACTTGGCAGAGCCGGGGACTCTCTACTCCTACAATTTTGAATTGCGGGATGACTTGGGCACCACACCCTGACAAATGCTTAGGAAAAGTAAAAAAAATGCACAACAGACAGTTAATACTCTTGAATAATGGGTGCGTTTGTCATATAATGCGCTCGTACCTATGCACGCGATGAACATTTTAGGCCAGGCTGTCAAGACTGCGGAATCCACCGCAGGCTTCGATTTATTCGAGATTTTCGAGAAGGGCGGTCCGTTGATGTACGGACTCCTGCTGCTTTCATTTATTGCGCTCATGGCGGTGTTTGTGTGTCTGTGGACGACTCGTTCGTCTGCGGTTCTGCCGCGCGATATTGTGCTTTCCGTAGAGTCTTACATACGCCGCAAGGACTATGCGGGGCTGCTGAGTTTGTGTGAGCGAGACGGCTCGAGTTTTGCTCGCACCGTGCACGTGATTGTGATGTTCATGCAGCGTAACCTGCGTGCCAACATGGAAGCCGTGCGAGAAGTGGCCTCGGCAGAGGCTACGCGCCAAGCTAACATCCTGACACGCCAGATTAACTGGCTCTCCGACATCGGCTCTCTGGCTCCCATGGTGGGTCTGCTTGGCACGGTGCTGGGTATGATGAGCACATTCTGGGAAATGGCTCAGGGCAATTTCGAGGGCGTGAAGCAGATGCAGATGGCAAGCGGTATCTCCGAGGCTATGATTACCACAGCCGGCGGTCTTGTGCTGGCTATTCCCTGCATGCTTACCTACGCTGTGTTCCGCAATCGCATTCAGAAACACATCACTGATATGGAGGTGGCCGTGACCCACATCCTCTCCGTGCTGGCTGTGCAGGCGGATCGCGAGCAGCGCTTGGGCAATATCGCCCAGAAGGGCTCCCGCAGCGAAATGATGGACGACGAGTATTGATGCAACCTAGCCGCTGAGTGCCATGAAAATCAACGCAAAGGTACCCGAGCCCATAGGCTTCCAGCTGGCACCCATGCTGGATGTGGTGTTCCTGCTTCTCATCTTCTTTGTGGTAACCCAGAAGTTTATTCTCAACGAGCAGGACCTCAAAGTAAAAGTGCCCACAGCACCCAAGACCACCGAAGAGGCTTCGCGCGCTATTGACGAGATAATTATCAACGCCCGCGAAGAGGAGGACGGTACGCTGGTTGTGACGATCGATCGCGAGGTGTTCTCCCTAGAGCAGCTGGAGCAGCGCTTGCGACGCCAAGTGCGACTGAATGAGAATCAGCCCGTGCGTATACGCGGGGATGCCGAGATGCGCTGGCAGAAAGTGGCGGATGTTATCTCCACTTGCACTAAAGCCGGTGTGTATAACGTGAGTTTCTCTAAGCAGATGCCCAAGGTCACCCAGTGAGACCTTGGCGTCCGGCTTTTCCGGTTTGCGCATTTTCCCGACCGGTATAATTCAAAAAATAATAAGCACGACCCGATATGATGATGAACAGAACAATTTTTTGCATGGCAGCGCTGAACCTGCTTCCGCTTGCGGTGGCTCAGCAACCATCTGCAGATGAGGCTGACCTGGTGGTAAATCGCGAGGCGGATGCCTATGCCATAGCAGAGCATCTTTATGTCCAGGCTCGTCAGCCCGGGGTGGATGCGCAGTCTCGCAAAGCTAGTATGGCACGTGCCGCAGAACTTTTTGGCGATTTTGTGAAGGAATATCCCAGATCTGCCCAAGTTGCAAAGGCTCAGTACCTGCAGGCCGTGTGTCTGGAGGAGGCCGGGGATAAGAACCGCTCGGATGCTACGCTGGAGAAGGTGGCAGCCCGCCGAGGAGCCGGAGAATATTCAGCTGCTGCGGCATATAAGCTGGCTACGCAGGCTGCCTCTCGCAATCTTTGGGAGCGCGCACGAAATTATTACCTCGTCACTATTACCGAATCCCGCCGTGCGGATTTGCGCGCGGATGCTACTTATCGTCTGGGCTGTGCACACCAACAGCTCGGTCAGAAAAAGGAAGCAGAGACTCGCTTTCGCAGCCTGCAGCAGGATGCCGCCGCAGCTCCGGCTATTGCGAACGCCTCGCTCTATCACCTGGCGCAGATGAAAACCGAGGAGAAGAAGCTGGAGGAAGCATACAGCTTATTCTGCGAATTGCTGAAGCGCCAAGATGTGGAGTCCGGCACACTGTCCATGGCCACCTTGCAGGCCGCTCGCCTTGCCTCCCGCTTGGGCAAGCCCCAGGAGGCGCAGCAGCTCTATAGCCGCCTTTCCGGCATGCAGGGCATGGAGAAGTATAAGGGCGAGGGGCAAATGGAGACCCTGCTGACTTTGTATAAAAACAAGGATTATGCAGGAGTGGTAAAGCAAATCACTACCAACTATGCCCAGATGGACGATCCGGCTCGCGAAGCTCGTCGCGCGCTCATAGTGGGACAATCATTCATGGAGTTGCGCAACTATACGCGAGCCGCGCAGTGGTTCGAAGTCGCCGAGCAAGCGCAGCCCCAGACACCTCTTGCGGCAGATGCTGCCTACCGCCGCCTCGTTTGTGCCCAGCAGACACGCAGTGTCAACTTCTTTTCGCTGGCTCAGCGTTATCTGAACACATATGCGGCCGCCGGCCTGAGCACGGCGTCTTTGCCTTGCAATGATTTAGTGCGTCTCATGTATGCAGACCGCATGATGCTGGCAGATGTGCCGGAAGCCTCCAGACAGTTCGAGGCCATCAACTTCGAGAATCTTCCCGAGTCTGTGCGGGCAGATGCTATGTACAAAAAAGCATGGTGTTCCGCTCAAAGCGGCAACGGCGACCCCGTTGCAACTCTCAATACCTTTATTTCTACGTACACAAAAGATGCTCGCTTGCCTGAGGCTTTGGCCTTACGCGGCGGGTGCTTGGTGAAGCTGAACAATACCGGCGGAGCTCTTGCAGACTTTGAGCGCGTCATCAACGAATTCCCACAGTCCCCGGCGGTACCTATGTGCTGGCAGCGAGCCGCCCAAGCTGTCTCCGGCAAGGACTCGACCAAAATGGTGCACTACTACAAAGGCTTGATTAAATGCGCCGGGCGTGGTGTGAAACCGGCAGCCATAGCTGAGGCTCATTACAACATAGCTCGCGCCCTGTACGAGAAAGACCCGGCAGCGGCTATACCCCATTTTCGCGAGGCTCGCACCATCAACCCCGAGCAGTATGGCGCGGCTGTGGATTTGAGCTTAGTGCATTGTTATTTCAAGCTCAAAGATGCTGAAAATCTGCGCGAAACGCTGGTTATTCTGGAGCGCAATAACTCTGCTTCTTACAATGCACTTCCCCCGGCTGTGCCGCGTTGGTGTGGCTGGATGTGTTTCCAGAGCAAGCGATATCTGGATGCAGATAAATACCTCTCCGATGCTGTCTCCCGCGCTCCACGGGAGAAATATAACTCCGAGGATGGTACGGAAAAGGAGCGAGCCTCTGTGGAACCTCTCGTGTGGAAGACTCTCGCTCGTGCACGTCTGGAGTTGCGCCAGTACGAGCGAGGCCTCGAGGCAGCCACACACTATGTGAATATGGAGACTCAGCCGTACCGAAAAGCTGAAGGTATGCGCGATAAGGCTTTGCTGCTCATTGGACTTCAACGCACGGAGGAAGCCCGCAAACTTTGCGAGGATGCCATTGCTCTGGGGATAGACGGCCCTATAAAATCCTCCGTTTTCATCACCTTGGGAGATGCTTATTATGCGGAGCGTCAGTTTGCTGAAGCCGCAAAGTATTATGGCCGTACAGCTAATGTGGTGAGCGATAAGGATTTGAAACCCATGGCTCTCTATAAAATAGCTCAGGCCTTGAGGCACTGCGAGCGCGCCGGCGAAGCCGCTCAGTACGAGGAGACACTTAAAAAGGAGTTCGGAAACTGGTCGCCGGATCATAATACCTCAGTATTCATGAAGATGCACGACAAATAGTAAGACGGAGCTGAGCTGCGCGTATGTTTTATTCCCAAGGAGAAAATCGGCGTAAACGCTGGTACCATTTGCTAAGCATAGGGCAGAAAAAACTGCTCGTGCTTGGTGCCGTTTTTGCTTTGCTTTTGGTGGCTGTAGTGGTGGTGTTCATAACCTACAGCTGCCGTGCTATGGGGTATGACTTGGAGCGAGTTGTGCAGGGAAATGGTGTCAGCTCACTTTACGATTGCCGGAGTCACCCCATTGCTTCGCTCAGCAATGATGAAGTACTGCCCGTTCGCTGGGAAGAGCTGCCGCGTAATCTCGTGAATGCTTTTGTGGCGCGCGAAGACGAAACTTTCTTTGAGCATGGCGGCGTAGTTTATTCCTCTGTTGTACGTTCCATGCTGCGTAATATCGCCTCCATGAGCTACGAGCAGGGGGCTTCCACTATTACGATGCAGCTTACTCGCAATGTTTTTGAACTTAGCGGAAAAACATTAAATCGTAAGCTGTTGGAGGCTTTGCTGGCTCAGCGTATAGAACGCCGCTTCAACAAGCAAACGATTCTGACCCAATATCTCAACCGTATCTACTTCGGGCAGAATTGCTATGGTATTGCGGCTGCCGCTTCTCGTTATTTCGGTAAGCATGTCATGGAGCTCAATCTTGTGGAGTGCGCTACACTGGCAGGGCTTGTACGAGCACCCTCTCTCTGTAATCCTGTCACCGACATGGATAATGCCATGGGCGTCAAACGCGAGACTCTTGCCCGTATGTTGGAAATGGAGTTTATCTCTCAGGAAGAGCACGACAACGCAGTAGCAGAGCCCATCGTTTTGGCAGATGAATCGATGACGCCACGCGCGACCCCTTCCTATGCTACGATGTGGACTGTTCGTGAGCTGGAGGAGCTGCACGATGAGATAGGGGAGAATGCCGGCGGTATTACTGTGGTGGCAAATCTGGATTTAGAGCTTCAGCAGAGGGTGGAACAATCCATGGAGCGCGCTCTGGTGGCCGTGGAAAAGAAGAATGCCTTTCCGGATGAGTGGTTGCCTATTCTGAATGAGAATCCGGAGGAGGCTCAGCGTTTGCGCAAGTTTTATGAGGGAATCGAGCGCCCTGCGCAGATGAAAGTGCGAGATGGCAACGACCTCGAGCGAGTCTTGCAGTGTTGTGTGCTGGTGGTGGATGCTCGCCGCAATAACAAAGGGCGTGTTCTCGCTATGGTATCCGGCCGCAGTGCGGTGGATGGTCGCGACCGCTGGCTGGAAACATGCCTGCCCGGAAACGCCCTGTCCCCGCTCCTATATACTTGCGCGTGTCTGCCCGGTGGCGATAATACGCACATCGTTGCCCGCAAGGCGGAAGAGACCGGTAGGAGCTTGGGCTACGATGTGGTGAGCTCCCTGTACCGGAAGCTCAGGTTGAACATGGAAATCCCACCGCGGGAGCAGGAGGCTCGGCTGTACCGAGGCGAGTTCCGTATGCGGCGTATCGACTTGGCTCGTATACTTTTTGATATTCAAAATCAGGGACGCGATTACCGCTTTAAGGTGGTGGATCAGGTGTGGAGCAGGGGGCGCAAGTTGCTCCACATTCACGCGCCGGAGTCGGCTCCGGAGTACATACGCCGCGAGAGTGCCACAGCTGTGGCAGAGATTCCTCCATTCGAAGTGTCAGATGGGCAGCCCATCGTGCTGAGTGAGACTCTGCCCGGTCAACATGGTACCATGTGTATGGTATTCAATCAAAAGGGAGTGGCTGTGTTTGTGTGGATGGGCTTTGATAACCCGGCAGATTTACCACAAGGAAACCGCATGTCCGGGTTGATGAAGCGCGCCTCCTATTGTTTGGCTCGCGAGCTTCACACCCAAGCCCGTGCGATGCTTCGTTCTCGTGCTGCCGAGGAGAAAAAATCATGAAAATGGACTTCTCTGCCCAGCTTGCCTCTGCAGAAAAAGCCGCCCGCGCGGCAGGAGCTTTTCTGCGAGAGCGTTTCTGCTCTCCGCGCCGTGTTACCGCTGAGATGGCACATGATATTAAGCTGCAGCTGGACCACGATACACAGCAGCTTATCGTAGAGCATTTGCGCGCGGATTTTCCCTCTTACTCCGTGCTGGGAGAGGAAGGAAACTCCGGGGCTTCGGACGCTGAGTATGTGTGGATTGTTGACCCCTTGGACGGTACCGTGAATTACTACTACGGAATACCGATTTTTTGTGTAAGCATTGCCTTGCAGGTGCAGGGGCAGTTGGTGCTGGGTTGTGTATATGACCCCATGCAGGATGAGTGTTATACGGCGCTTGCCGGGGTATTCGCCCGCTTGAACGGGCGGGATATTCGGGTCTCGGAGCGTAGCCGTATGGCGGAAGCGGTCGTTTTTGTAGGGCATGGCAGGCACGATGGCTCCGGAGCGGAAGGCGTGCGGCGTTTTGCCCACATATCCGCGCAGGTGCGCAAGGTGCGTATTCTCGGCTCGGCGGCGCTTTCTCTTTGTTACATTGCGGCCGGACGCTTCGATGCTTACATTGAGAATCGCATCAATCTCTGGGACTTTGCTGCAGCTCGCGTTATCCTGGAGACAGCCGGCGGAATTCTGGATTTTACCCCCTCGGTGGATTCGCCTGTTTCCGGGGCTGTCATCGCGCGCAATGCTGTCTTGCCCATTCTCTCTGCTTTAGAACTTCCTTCCCATGTCTGACAAAGAAACACAAAGCGGAGCCTCTTTCTCCCCCAACCCCCGCTTCATTGCCTGGCGGTGTTTGCAACGTTGGGAGCAGGGGGGCGTTTTTGCAGAAACTCTTATCGAGCGCGAAGCCTCGCACCTGCATCCTCGAAATCGCGCGTTAGTTCAGGCCTTGGTGCTGAGCGTGCTGCGAAATTTGCGCTTATTGGATTTCTACTGCTCCTGTTTACGCAGCGGCAAGCTTGAGCCGGCTGTTCGTTGGTTGTTGCGGCTGGGACTCTGCCAGTTGTTTGTCCTGCAGAAACCGGACCACGCTGCTGTGGGGGAGACGGTCGCACTGGCGCCGACTCGTCTGCGAGGAGTGGTGAATGGAGTACTGCGTAATGCTGTGCGCCGCCGTGAGGAGCTGTTGAAATCTGTTGCTCAGCAGACGCCGGGCGTGCGCTATTCTACGCCGGATTGGCTGGTCAAGCGTTGGTGTGCAGACTTCGGCCCCGAAGAAACGGAGGGGATGCTAGCTTGGAATATTCAAATTCCCCCGGTGTATTGCCGGATAAACCCGCAGAATCCGCCGCAAGTGCCGGAGACATGGGTGCCGCACCCGCAGTTGGAGGGGTGGTACAGATTACCCGGAGGCCTGCCTCGCGAGGACTTGCTGGCGGGCAGGGTGTATGTGGCGGATCCATCCACCCGCTATAGCGTACAACTGCTGGCACCTCTCCCGGGAGAGCGGGTACTGGATGCCTGCGCTGCGCCGGGCGGCAAGTCTGCCGCCATGCTAGCCGCCACGGGGGGGCGCCTGCGATTGCTGGCTACGGATGCAGAGGCGCACCGTCTGCACCAACTGCGTGAGAATTTGCAACGCGCCGGGGGCACTGAGGCGGAGGTGCAGCAGCACGACTGGACTCAGCCTTGTCCGGAGCCGTGGCGAGGTGCTTTCGATGCCGTGCTGCTGGATGTGCCGTGCAGCAACAGCGGCGTTTTGCAGCGCCGCGTAGATGCTCGCTGGCGTCTTCGGGCGGAGGAGATAACACGTCTGGCTAGCATTCAGCGCTCTATTCTGGAGTGCGCTTGCGTGGCTCTGCGCCCCGGGGGGCGCTTGGTATATTCTACCTGCTCCGTAGACCGGGAAGAAAATCGCGATGTCGTGGACGCTTTCTTAGCTGCACATCCGGAGTTTTCCCTCGTGTCGGATTACTTGGCACTCCCTCACCGCGAGCAGGCAGACGGAGCCTACGCCGCTCTGCTGCGTAAATCTGATATTTTCTGAAAAAAAAGCTGGTATTTGTCCGCATTCTGGCTTATACTGCTGCATGAACAATAGCACATCACATTCTGTATGATTACCAAAAAGCTTACCATTCTCAATAAACTCGGAATTCACGCACGCCCGGCAGCGCAGTTTGTGCGCATTGCCAGCAAGTTCGCCGCCGATGTCACGGTGGAGAAAGACGATGAATCTGTGGACGGAAAGAGCATTATGGGGCTGATGATGTTGGCTGTAGGCTGCGGGGCAGAGATTTGTGTCACGACCGATGGCGCGGATGAGGCCGCAGCTATGGCTGCTCTGGAGGAGCTCGTTGCCGGTAAATTCGGCGAGGAATAATTGCCTTCTTTCACTACTATGACGCAGGGGGAAGGATTCGAGCGCAGACTCAAGGGCATAGCGGTGTCGCCCGGCATTGCCATGGGAGTGCTGCGAGTGGAAGCCCGTGGCTGTGCCGCTCCTCCTGTGCGTACCATCCTGCCCACTGAGCTGGAGAGTGAGTGGGCGCGTTTCGAGAGTGCTCTGGTTCGCACAGAGGAGGAGCTTCTTTCCCTCAAGTCCCGCGTGGAGCACCTTTCCGGCGCGAATGAGGCGGCTATTTTCGATGCTCATCTCCTTTTCCTGCGAGATCGCACCGTTCTGGCCAAGCTCCGCAAGGAAATGCCGCAGCGTTTGCAGAATATCGAGTCTGTGTACTATGCGGTGGTGCAGAACTTCATGGAGGTGATGCGCCATGTGGACGATGCTTATCTGCGTTCGCGCGCAGCGGATATTGGAGATGTGCTCCAACGCGTGCTCAACAACATGGCTCCGGCAGAAAAAACTCCGCTGTGCGGAGATTGCACGGAGCCCTGTGTGCTTGCAGCTTACGACCTGACACCCAGCGACACGGCGGATTTGGATCCGCGTTGCGTTCTCGGTTTTGTGACAGAGGCCGGTTCGGCTGTTTCGCACACGGCCATTCTGGCTCGCTCGCTGGGCATGCCCGCTGTGGTAGGCGTGCCGAACCTCGTCATAGATTCTCGCGTGGGCAGCCGCGCTATTTTGGATGGTTTCAATGGCTACCTCATCCTGAACCCCACAGAGGAAACTCTGCAACACTACCGCGAGTTGCAGGCGGAAAAGGAGCGCGCATACACCGCTCTGGTGGAGCTTAGGGACTTACCCGCCGAAACAACGGATGGCCGCCGTATCCGCTTGGCCGCCAATGTGGAGTTTGCGCATGAGTACATGGCCATACAACGTTCCGGAGCGGAGGGCGTAGGCTTGTTCCGTACGGAGTTTTTCCTGCTGGGCGGTGGTAGCCTGCCGGATGAAGAAGCGCAGTACCGCCATTACAGGCAGCTTGTGGAGAGCTGCAGCCCGGAGGAGGTGATATTCCGCACGCTGGATTCCGGCGGTGATAAGTTACCTTTCGAGGTGCTGGAGGAAAAAGAGTCCAACCCCTTTCTGGGCTGGCGTGGTATACGCGTGTCGCTCAGTCGCGTAGAGATTTTTAAGGAGCAGCTGCGTGCTATTCTGCGGGCCTCGGCACATGGCAAAGTAGGCGTCATGTTTCCCATGGTCTCCGGTATTACGGAGGTGAAGGATGTGCAGGCTCTGCTGGAGGACTGCCGTGCCGAGCTGCGCGAGCGTGGCCAAGCCTACGATGAGCATATGCGTGTGGGTATCATGATCGAGGTGCCCAGCGCCGCCATGATGGCGGATGTACTGGCCCGCCATGTGGATTTCTTCTCCATCGGCACCAATGATCTCACGCAGTACACCATAGCGGTGGATCGCGTAAACTTCCGCGTGGCGAGCATGTTCCGCCCCACGCATCCGGGCGTGGTGCGCCTTATGCGGCAGACCATAGCTGCCGGTATCCCCACAGCTGTGTGCGGCGAGATGGGCGGGGATATCAACCTGGTGCCGCTGCTGGTGGGTCTGGGGGTTGCAGAGCTTTCCGTGGGGGCACACCTTCTGCCGGTGGTGCGCTATGCCATCCGCAAGTTGAACTTTGCAGAGTGCCGCGCCATGGCAGAACAAGCCTTGCAGGCGGAGGATAGCTACACCATACGCAACCTCTCTGTGGAGGTGGCACACCGCTGCTACCCCGAGCTCTTTAACTGAGTATGTTTGAGACCGCGATAGAGTTTATTGTGGATTGCCTGCTGGAGGTATGGACCTTCATGCGCTGCCATTGGCTGCTTTCGCTCGCCTGCTTTATCTTCCTGGCGGCGGTACTTGCCTGCTTCGTGTGGTAAGCAGATTTCCACTCAAATCAACGCTCGCGGAGAAGCTCAGCAGCCTTTCTCGCACAAAACGCAACACAGCGCTCGCAGGGGCGCGAGTCGTAGTAGGCCTGTGTGCGCTCGCTCGGGCGGGCTCCCTCTGTAGCATTCTCGTCCAAGTGCAGCAACTCTCGACAGGTTAGCGTGCCGAACTCCGCCGTAAAGCTTGCCGCCAGCTCGCGTACGCGCGAAAAGATGCCTTCTTTATCCGCCGGCTCTCCCGTCAGGTTGCCTTGGCAATACCCGGCCACTAGGGTGAGACCACTGAAAGCGCCGCACATGCCGCGCATGCGTCCTACCCCTGCGCCGAATCCGGAGGCCAGACGCAGGGCAAGCTCCTCGCTCAGCCCTATCTCCGGGGCAAAAGGTGCAAAAACGGATTGCGCGCAGTTGAACCCACGGTGAAAGTAGGCTAGTGCCGATTCCTCCGCTGTGCGGGGTTGCTGTGTCATTCTTAGCTTCGGCGGGGTTTGCGTGAGAAACGGGAGAAGAAAGGCCGGCGCTCATCGTCCCTCTCGCTACGGTCGCGGCGCTCGTAGCGCTCGCTCTTGCGCGAGTTGCCGAAGCGCTCGCCACGCTCAAAGCGGTTTCCTCTCTCGCGGCGTTCGCTGCGGTAGGAATCCCGGCCGGGGTAGGAATCCGAGGCTCCGGAGCGGCGGTCGCGCACATGCACGGCCGGGCGCGTGCTGCCCTCGGGTTTCCCCTTGTCCTCGCGCACATTCACCTCGTAGCCACATATCGAGCAGGTGGAAAGCTTCTCTACCAGTTGCGGGGCAATCTCCGGGCTCACCTCGATAAGGGAGTGCTTCAGGAAAATCTTGATATCGCCTACGCTCCCTTTCGGGGCGCCACCTTCGTTGTAGAGCAGGCCGGCTATATCCTTGGGGCGTATGCCGATGAGCTTGCCGCCATTCATGAAAAGCGTGGTACTCTCCTGCAAGCTGCTCCAGTCGTTGCCTTTTTCTGCAGCCGGGGCTGTGTTTGCGTCTGCGCCATCGCGCTTGGCGTAGCGGCTGGGTCTATCCTCCGGTATCGCTTGCAGCTCACAGCTGCCCTTGGCTACCAGCAGGTTGAACATAGCGGCCATGAGTTGTTCGGCCGGCAGCTCTATATCGCGCAGCTCGGTCGGGAGCTCCGGGTTCTGCTTGGCCGCCTCCAGTATGTCGTCCACCAGCGCCTCCACGCGGGCTTCTTCCACCTGACCGGCGGTCATCACCTTCTCGCGCTGCATGCGAGTACCGATAAAACGCTCGATACGCCCCAGCAGCGAGAAGTCCCTGCGGCCGATAAAGGTAACAGCCTTCCCCTTGCGCCCGGCGCGTGCCGTACGCCCGATGCGGTGCACATAGTCCTCCGGGTCGCGCGGCAGCTCAAAGTTCACCACAATATCTACATCGTCTATATCCAGTCCGCGTGCGGCTATATCCGTGGCTACCAGCACATTCAGGTTGCCGCGGCGGAAAGAGTCCATAACACGTTCTCGCAGCGTCTGAGGCATGTCGCCGTGCAGGCGGTCCACAGAGTAACCACGTGCCAGCAGGCCATCCACCACATCATCTACCACGCGCTTTGTATTCGCAAAGACAAGCCCGCGCTTCATGCGCCCCATCTCGATAAGGCGGCTCAACACCTCGATACGCGAGGAGAACACCACCTCGTACACACTCTGCTCGCAGGTGGGCACCGTAAGCACCGGGCGCTCAATGGTGATTTCCTGCGGCTCCTCGGACAGGCGGTTTATCAGCGCGCGAATCGCCGGCGACATGGTGGCGGAGAAGAACAGCGTCTGGCGCTCTGCCGGCAGTTGGGATACGATTCGGTCTATATCCTCTTGGAAGCCCATGTCGAGCATCTCGTCCGCCTCGTCCAGAATAAGCGTGCAAATGTGCTCCGTGGGCAACTCGCCTTGCTCCATGAGGTCTATCACACGCCCGGGGGTACCCACGACAAATTGCACACCACGGTGCAGCGCCGCCAGTTGCGGTGCAAAAGACGCTCCGCCGTATATCGGCACTGCCGACACGCCGTCCAGGAAAAGCGCCAGCTTGTCCACCTCTCGGCATATCTGCACCGCAAGCTCGCGCGTGGGTGCCAGACACAGCACCTGCACACTGCGCACTGCCGGGTCTATGTTCTCCAGCGCCGGAATGGAGAACGCCAGCGTTTTGCCGGAGCCTGTGTGGGAAAGTCCCACGATATCCTGCCCGTCCAATGCGGGGGGAATTGCCTGTTGCTGTATGGGCGAGGGCGTATCGAAGCCAAGCACTTCGATAGCTTCCAATATTTCCGGGCAAATACCGAGTTCAGAGAATGACATAGACGCGCCAAAGAATGCCCTATTATTTCGCATTTGTAAAGCATTTTTTCTGCCAGTGAGGCAAAATTGTCAATCCTCCTCCCCAATCTGACCTCGCGGATTCAGAAGCCCCAGCGCCCGCTCGTACGCGTACGGATATATTATAGCGTGTTTTAATTATCCTGCTGAGGCGCGTCAGGTTGAGCTTTATCCTCTGCATAGATGACGGCCGGGTTGATGCGAGGGATGACATTGACACTGCGAACGTGGCGCTTTGTGGTGCGCGCGTGTTCCAGAATCATGGCGAGGCGCGAGAGCTGGTCTTTGATATCGTACACCTGCATGAGCACCTCTGTGCCGCTTTCCAAGGTGACAATCATTTTCCAGTCCTTGGAGCGCGAAATTTCGGTAAGAGCCGGAATCTCAATGAGGTTGTATGCGTTGGAAGCGGCAATAAGCTCCTTGATGGGGCGACATTTTTCTTCCGAAATAACAGCTCCGGACTTGAGCTCGTCTATATCTTCCGGCTGTAGGTACCAAGTAGGCGCATTCATGAAATTCCGGTGGTAGGCTTCCACAACCGGGAAGAGTACGCCTTTGGGATCCATGAAAAAGCGTGTTCTGTTGCCGGTTTCTGCTCCGCTTTCCATTTCCACGTATACCACGGGGATGCGCTCATCGATTTCGATGTGCAGTGTTTCGGGCATTTCTGCACGAATGGTGGCGGCGGCGATGCTGTGGTTTGCCAGAAGTTTCTTTTCCATGCCTTTTACGTCCAGCGTTGCCATGTTGACAGCCTCGCGGATGCCCAGAATGTCCATGGCCTGCTCGCGTGAGATGAGGCCATGGCGCGAGACGTAATGGATGTTATCTATACTCAAGCTGTAGGCTTTTTCCACCGCATAATTTACGGTGCAGAAAATGCCCCAGAGCACAGGCAGGACGAGGAGCAGAATCAGAATCCAGCGCCGCAGGCGGCGAGCGCCACGTTTTAAGGCCAACATGCTGAAGAGGCGGTCTTTCAGGGAGAGCGCCTTCTCCAACAGGTGCACATTTTCCTTTGGCTCTGAGCGGTATTTGTTCTCCTTCGACATGCGGGAGTGTGGGCTCAGCCTCGTGGTTGGTTGAGGGAAATTTCCGCGATGCGCGAGCAGAGTTCACCGAAGCTGATGCCCACGGCCGCTGCTGCCTTGGGGAAGAGGGAGGCACTTGTCATACCGGGAATTGTGTTAATTTCCAGCACATAGGGTTTGCCCTCCTCGGTGAGCAGTACGTCCACACGGCCATATACTTCTACATTCAGCGCTTTGTAAGCGGCGAGAGCTGCTTCCTGTACAGCCTTTGTTTCCTCCTCGGAGATATCGGCCGGGCAGATGTAGTCCGACCCGGCGGCGCCGGAAAGCGCGGGGTACTTGTTGGCAAAGTCGTAGAAGCCTTGTTTGGGGGCGATGTGGATAACGGGCAGGGCAGTGCCGTTAAAGATAGCTACCGTAAGTTCTTTGCCGGCTATGTATTCTTCCACCAGCAGGTCGGTGCCGTATTTGGCTGCTTCTGCTACGGCTGCAGGAAGTTCTTCCGCTGTTTTGACAATGCTCACGCCTACGGAAGACCCCTCGCAGGGCGGTTTAATGACGCAGGGGATACCAATGGTGGGCATTTGCCCACTGCCGATAATCTCATCTTTCGGTGTCGGAACGCCTGCGGCAAAGAAAGCCTTTTTGGTGAGAATTTTGTCGAAGCAGTTTCGGCTGGTCACTGAGCCTGCACCTGTGTAGGGGATGCCCAGTTCCTCCAGGTAGGACTGCAGGCCGCCGTCCTCTCCGTAGGTGCCATGTATCATGTTGTAGCAAAGTTCCGTACCCTCCGGGATGGCCGGGCGCTCGCTTTCCACTACAACGGGGGTGACACGGGTGAAACCCTCTGCCCGCAGTGCCTCCAGCACAGCATTGCCGGAGACTAGCGAAACTTCGCGTTCTGAACCGGGACCGCCCATCAACAGGGCTATGGCTGTATCTTTGGTAAGTGTTTTCATGTTGCTTCAGTATCAGAATTCTGCTTCGCGATCGCCTACTACCTGCACCTCGGTGCGCAGGGTGATGCCTCGCTCGGCTTTGGCCTTGTGGCGGATGTAGTCTATAAGCTCGGTTACATCCGTAGCTTTTGCTTTGTTGATATTGACGATAAAGTTTGCGTGCTTGGAGGAAATTTGCGCACCGCCGATAGTGTAGCCCTTGAGCCCCAGCTCATCGATGAGCTTGCCGGCGGGGATTTCCTCCGGATTCACGAAGGTGCAGCCGGCGCTGGGTTCTATGGGTTGAGCGGCTTTGCGTTGGGCTCGATTTTCCTCTGTACGTGTGGCGATTTCTGCAGGATTTCCGGGAGTGCCGGAGAATGTGGCCTGCATCACGATGTTGTGCTCGAAAGCGGGAATGAGGCGGTACTGGGCAGGGCGCATGTGTTCTTTTTTGAACTGCACGATATCGCCATCGTCATTCAGTGCAAGGGCAGAGTGGAAGACGCTCCACATATCGCCGCCCATGGCTCCGGCGTTTTGGCGCAGGCTACCGCCTACGTAGCCGGGGATGCCGTCCATCCACTCGAAGCCGCCGATGCCGTTTTGCGCGGCAAAGGCTGCCAGTTTTTTGAGCTTCACGCCGGCACCGGCTATAATCTTGTTGGCGCTCAGCTCGAGTTTCAGGAACTCGCCGGCAGCGGGGTGAATAACGGCTCCGCGTATACCGCCCTCGCGGACGATGAGATTTGAACCGCGCCCCACAGTGTGCACCGGAATGTTGCGGTCTTTGAAGAAGTTGACCACGTCCTGCATGCACGAGAAGCTGTGCGGCTCAATCCAATACTGCGCTTCGCCACCTACACCGCAGGTGGTATGGCGGCTCATGGGTTCGTAGAGACGGCAGGCGAAGTCGGTACCGCATTCCTGCTGCATTTCTGCAAGAATACGCAGGTCGGCGGCTATTTTCTTGCCGGATTCGTGTACGTTGCCGGCTCCCAGTGTGATGAAGAGGTCTCCCGGACGCAGAATATTGCCGACGACATGGTGAGCCAAAGCGAGGTTGGGCAGGAACTCGGCATCCACCGGGCCGTTCTCCAGCACGGCATCCACAATCGTTTGCCCGCTGATACCGGGTATGGGCGGCTCGCTGGCTGGGTATACATCCGCCACATACAGCTTGTCTACGTTTTGCAGCACGCGCCCGAAATCGTCCCGCAGCAGCTGGGTGCGTGTGTAGCGGTGAGGCTGGAAGAGCACGATAAGGCGGCCGGGCTTGAGGCTCTGAGCTGTTTGCAGGGTGGCGGCTATCTCTGTGGGGTGGTGGCCGTAGTCGTCCACGATGCGGTAGTCGCGGGAAAGGTATTTGGTCTCGAAGCGGCGGCGTGCACCGGCGAAGCTTACCAGCCCGCGGGTGATACTGGCGAAGTCGCAGCCCAGCTCCAGAGCCAAGGCTGTAGCTGCCAAGGAGTTGAGCACATTGTGGCGACCCGGGATACCCAGCTCCACACGCCCCAGTGGGACTCCCTTGTGGTTAATTGTGTAAAGCGTCCGCCCGCGTCTTACGGTCAGCTCTGTGGCGGTGTAGTCTGCATCCTGCCAGCCGTAGGAGATGGTGTTGGGGTATTGGGAGCACACGTCTGCTGCTCCGGCATCTGCCTTGCAGTAGATAAGCTTGCCGCGAGTCTGGCGGCAAAGGCGGTGGAAAACGCTCTTTATGTGGTCGAGATCTCGGTAGAAGTCCAGATGCTCAGCCTCGATGTTCAGGATAATGCTATGCTCGGGGATGTAGTTCACCAGAGTACCATCGCTCTCGTCGCCCTCTGCTACCAGGTATTCGCTGTCCTGAGTCCAGTGAGCATTGGCTCCCAGCACCGGGATTTCTGCCCCGACATAGTGGCAGGGACGCATGCGCCCCTCGCGCAGGAGGTGGGCACACATGGCAGAAGTGGTTGTTTTGCCGTGGGTACCGGCCACAACGACGCCTTTCTTGTTGTTGAGAATGGCCGCCAAGCATTCGGCACGGCGCAGACAGAGACAGCCGTTTTTGCGAGCGGCTGCCAAGGCAACGTTTTCCTCGCGGATGGCGCTGGAGTAGATGACCACCTCTGCATCGCTCACGGAGGCGGCGCTGTGCGGGCAGGAAAACACGAGGCCGCTTTGCTGCAAGCGCTCTGTTTCATCGCTCGTTACACGGTCGCAACCGCTGACGCGGTGCCCCATTTCCAGCAGCATACGAGCCAAGCCGCTCATGCCGGCACCGGCTACACCAATCAAATGAATGCGTACAGGGTTATCCCTGTCCAGAAGCCTTTTGCGTAACTGTTCTATCATAGCTCTTGCCCTGTATTATACCTGTTTGTTTGCTACAATCAAGCTAAATGTTGTCCGTGGGGGGCGGAAAAGCAGATTTTGTTACTCTTGCTCCACAACCTGACGTACCCATCCGATGGATTCGCAGCCAAACTCCACGACATCCCCCGGCTTGAGGTACTGCGGGGGAGTCATGCCCATGCCCACACCGCCCGGTGTGCCGGTGGATACGACATCTCCGGCGTTGAGTGTGATGAAGCGGGAGACGTATGCCACCAGCTCCGCCACGGGCATGATGAGTTCTGCCGTGTTTGCGTTCTGGCGGAGTTCGCCATTCACTTTCAGCTGTAGCTGCAGGGCGTCCGGATTCGGGATTTCGTCTTTCGATACAAAGACGGGGCCGAAGGGTGCGAAGGTGTCGTAACTCTTGCCCTTGGTCCACTGGCCTCCGTGCTCCAGCTGCCAAGCGCGCTCGGAGTAATCGCACATGAGCGTGTAGCCGATGATGGCCTTCTTTGCTTCCGCGGCTGTGGCATTGTGCAGCGTGTCGCCCAGAATGACGGCTAGCTCTACCTCGTAGTCCAGTTTTGTTGCCCCCCGTGGGTTGAGCACATAGGAGAGATCGGAGCTGATGGCTGAGGTGGCTTTGAGGAATATGGAGGGCTCGGTAGGAGAATCTCCGCTGAATTCCTTGGCGTGTGCAGCATAGCATTTGCCGAGGCAGGCTATTGTGCAGGGCTGAACATGCAACGCGCCGGAGGTTACCAGCCCCTCCATATCCACCTCCACGCCATCCGGGGCGCCTTTGGATATCCAAGTTTCGATTTCTTTGCGCAGTTTTTTTCCGCCCGGAGAGAGCGAGGCCCAGATTTGCTCATCCTGAGCCGTGACGTCTATCCAACAGCGGCGCTTAGGAACCCAGAGGCCGATAACGCTCTCTCCTTCTTCGTCTACGTAGTATTGGAGTCTCATAGCAGTATCATTCGGAAAAATTATCAGTCCCAGTCGTGTATGTCATCCGGGATTTCATCCAGATATGAAGGAACCTCTACGGATGGTGTCGTGGTGTGGGGGGGCTGTGCCGGGTAGTTCTCCGGCAGCTCCGGCACTGTATCCGCATCCGGAGTTTCCGGTATTTGCTCTGCGGCGGTCTCTCTGCGCACGGCTTCTTCTACCTCAGCATCCGACACGGTATCCAGAATGGGGTGTTCCTCCGGGGCTTCCTCCGTAGGCTCCTCGTCTGCATTGTTGTTCAGAATATTGCGGTACATGAACACGCGGTCGCCCTTCACCACATTCCCGGAGCGTATTTCCGCCGCTATGATGTTGCCGCGAGCGTTGAACTCTGAGGAGACGATAAGATTCCCCATTCGGGAGTTTGAGCCATCGATGGGGTGTGAGATGAGAACACTGCCGCCGGGCGGAATAGGCCCAATCATGCGCAGAAGGGCAAAGCCCTGCTGCGGATACACCTGGTGCACGGCTCCGAGGTGCAGGGGGGGCAGCACCTTTGTTTCTTTTTCTCCGGCATTTGCCTCCTCCGCTGTATTCTGCTGCTGTTGCAGCTGGCAGGCGGTCATCATAACCAGCACGGCGGCTGTCGTTATAACGGTTAATCTTCTCATGCCTTTAGCCTACACCATGCAGCGGGTGGCGTCAAGCCGGATGTTTGCCAAAATTGCGACTTGTCTCACGCTGCGTTCAGGTGTATAATACCCGTATGAGCGATTCTGACAGATTTGAAATTAACAGAGACGAATTGACAGCCGCCATTGTGGAGCTCAATTCCATGAGTCCCTGCGATGGTGTTATCATGACGCGCGAGGGCAAGGTAAAGTGTGGCTACGCAGCGGATGCGGATTTTCTCTGCATGCTGATACCGGCCGGAGTTCTGGCGCGTCGTCTTACGGCGGACGGGCTTTCGTCTTACGGCGGCAAGGAGCTGAAGTCTTGGGCAGATAAGTATGAATTGGAACCCTTGCAGGAGATTGTAAGCCATGCGCAGAGCGCTCAGTAGATTGGTTCTGGTCCTGCTGCTGAGTGTGAATGGCTGCGCCTCGGATATGCGCACCCCGCTGCCGGAAGGCCCCGGCAAACAGGTGGCTGTTTTTGTGGCTCTCTGTGACAATGTGCATCAGGGTATTGCACCTGTGCCGGCTGCCATAGGGAATGGAGAAGAACCTGCCCGGAATTTGTATTGGGGCTGCTCGGAGGCTTTGCCGCAAGTCATGCGAGCCTCGCGAGATTGGGCTCGCCCGGTTTGGGTGAAAAGCTACCGGGGGCAGCCTCGGGAGGTGTTACAGGCCGTTGTCTGTACACGTGCAGACAAGCGCGCTACGATTTCTGCTTTCGCATACAGAGGTGACGCCATGCAGGCTTGTCTGCGGGCATTTGAGGAGGAATTGCAGACCGGGCGCTACGAGCTGGTTGTTTTTCTGGGGCACAACGGGCTCATGGATTTTCACTGTCCTGAGCCTACGCCCGCCACAAAACAGGGGGCCGATAGTATGGTGCTTTGCTGCCACAGCCACAGCTGGTTTGCTTCGCGGCTGGAAGCTTTGAAATCCCGCCCGGTTCTGCTGACACGGCAGAATATGTATCCTGCCGGAGCTCTTGTAACAGCGGCATTGGAAGCTTGGCTCAGCAAGCCGTCGGATACGGAATATATACGAGCAGCTGCTGCACGAGCATACGCAGCCAATCAGGGTATCAGCGTTAAGGCTGCTGCAGGCGTTTTTGCTAAATTGCCGTAATACTAAGCCCCGCGACCTTAAAACAGGTGGCGGGGCTCGCAGAAGAGCTTTGAGGGGGCGCTATCAGCTGCCTGCCTGTTCGGACATGGCTTGGTCGATAAGTGCCTTTATTTCCTCTGCCTGCTTCTTGAGCGCGGCAAGCTCTTTCATGGCCTTGGGCAGCTTACGGAGTGCGGCAAACTGGAGGCTGGCTTCCTTGAAAGGTGCCGCCGGGGCACCCCAATATACTTGGCCGCCCTCCAGAGAGGACATCACCCCGGTGCGTGCGGCAAGTGTTGTTTTGTCGCCTACCTTCAGATGGCCTGCAATGCCTACCTGAGCCGCTACTGTGCAGTAGTCTCCTATGCTGGAGCTGCCCGCAATGCCTGTTTGTGCCACAATGACGGTGTGCTTGCCCACCACAACATTGTGACCGATCTGGACGAGATTGTCTATCTTGGTACCTTCGCCGATGATGGTGCGGCCGAAGCGGGCGCGGTCTATAGTGGTGTTGGCGCCTACGTCCACATAGTCGCCCACAACCACGATACCCACCTGATCCACAGTCTCATAGCGGCCTTCGCTGTTGAGCAGGAATCCAAAGCCATCCGAACCGATGACGGCACCGGGCTGCAGCACAACCCCTTTGCCCAGAATGCAACGCTCGCGTACCACGGCGTTGGCATAGAGCTTGCAGCCCTCGCCGAGTGCGGCAGACTTGCCGATGACGCAACCGGGCCCGATGTCGCAGCCATCCCCGATTTCTGCTCCGGCCTCAATCACTGCGCAAGGTGCTACTCGTACCTTGTCCGGGTTGAGCTTTGC
This sequence comes from Akkermansia sp., assembly GCA_045591805.1. Taxonomy (GTDB): domain Bacteria; phylum Verrucomicrobiota; class Verrucomicrobiia; order Verrucomicrobiales; family Akkermansiaceae; genus Akkermansia. Next base: position 39,204 of record JAZNTO010000130.1, read on the forward strand.
CGTGGGATCTACATAAGCCGCGGGGGAAATGCCGGGTGCAAAATCCGAAGCGGCCTTCATGAAGTACCCCACAACCGCATTGAAAGACAAGGAGGGGTTTTCCACCTCGATGAACACAGGGCCTTCCGGATACTCCGGCAAGCTCGGCGGCACCAGGACGACAGAGGCCTTGGTAGCCAGAAAGTCTTTGAAATATTTTTCGTTGCCCAAAAATGATACCTCACCGCTGCAAGCTTCTGCCAACGTAGCGACTCCGGAGACCTTAATCTCCGGAGTCGGGTTGAGAATTTTACCGCCGGTGAGCGCGACAACTTCTTCGAGAGAGAGGTTCATAGTCGTGCTCCTGTGGGTTGAAGTTAGTTCTGCTGTGCAGGTGTGACAGACGGGGTGCCATACAAGCGCTGCAGCTCAGCCTTGGGGTCGAAGCCTTCCGGGGCGCCTGCATTGAGAGCTTTCAGTACCTCGGGGGTGATGTCGAAGCTGCTCTTCACGTAGGGGAAAATCTTAATACCGGTGGTGGCATTCTGAGCGCTGGAGTCCAGCACGACGTCGTAGCCCCCCTGAGAGGCGATATCGGAGATAGTCTGCTGCACCTCGTTGAAAAGCAGAGCCATGTCGCGGCGGAAGAGTTCCTTGAAAGCGAGGGAGCGGCGCTGAACATAGGTCTGCAGCTCCTGCTGAGCAGCCTGAATCTCGTTCATCTTGATGTTGTGCTGGTCGCTCAGCTTCTTCACCTGCGCTTGGGAGAGGGAGGGGTCGTACTTCTTCTGTATCTGCTTGTCTTCCTCTTGGAGCGCACGCAACTTGTCCTCGCGCACCTTGATTTCGGCCTTAATCTTGGCCTCCTCATCCTTGAGGCGCACCTCTGTATCGAAGCGCTTGTAGAAGAGCGTGTAGAGTTCTGTTACGTTCACGGTGGCAACCTTAAGCTCGGCTTGTGCGGTAGCGACCATGGCGCAGAGCGTCACAGCGATGGTGGAGATAATGGTGTGGAACTTCATAACGATGTATCTGAGGTCTATTGACGCTCTCCATTTTAGCCAATCTTGGAGACAAGTCAAGAAAACGCTGTGTCAAAAGAGGAAATTTAAGCAGGCATGACAAATTTTTTATTCTTGCAGAAATGCGGAGAATCTGGTAGAATATCGGCATGAGTGAGCTTGTCATGCTGGGAACAGGTAATGCAGCTGTGACGCAGTGTTATAACACCTGTTTTGTGTTGCGTCATTGCGGGCGCTGTTTTCTGGTGGACGGCGGTGGTGGTAACACGATTCTGCAGCGTTTGGAGCAGGCCAATATACCGCTCTGTTCTATACACGATATTTTTCTGACCCACACGCACACAGACCATATTTTCGGGGTGGTGTGGGTGCTTCGCATGGTGGCGCAGGCGATGAACGTCGGAAAATACAGCGGTGAGCTGCACGTATACGGGCATGCAGAGGGGCTGGAGACGCTGGAGATAATTTGCCGTGCTACGCTTCCTGGCAAGGTGTGTGCGCATCTGGGAGAGGATATTCTGCTGCACGCATTGGAAGACGGAGCTTCTTTCTGTGCGGCCGGCATGCAGGGGCGAGTTTTTGACATAGCTTCCACCAAGGCAAAGCAATACGGCTTTGCACTGGAGCTGCCGGACGGACAGCGGCTTGTTTGCTTGGGTGATGAGCCGTACAACGAGCGGGCGGAAGCCTATGCACGCGGTGCTGACTGGTTGCTTTGCGAGGCTTTTTGCCTTTTTGCTGATAGAGAACGCTTCAAGCCATACGAAAAACACCACAGCACAGCGTCGGACGCCGGAAGACTGGCTGCTATGCTGGCAGTGAAAAATCTGCTGCTCTACCACACAGAGGATAAAACGCTTGCAACACGGCGCGAGCGCTATACCCGTGAAGCTGCTCAACATTTTTCCGGTACGATAATCGTGCCGGAGGATCTCGAACCCATTATACTTAATTCGCCATGAAAACTGTACTGCATTTTGTGTATTCCATAATCTGTCTGTTCTGTGTATTTTGCGCATACGCAGAGCCTGCAGAACGTACTAACGTATCGCGGGTATGGGAAGATGTCTCAGCGGATTTCTTCCACTACGATGCCGTCTACGATAAGATGACATTTAACGTGTTGCCGCAGAGCCGGGGATTTGTGTCCCTTAGTGGTGCAGATTTTCATAAGTTGCTCAGAGAGAGGCTTGGGGTGGATATGCCGGACGGCTCCAGCGCAGACTACAAAGGAGGCAAGTTCCGTGTTCGCAGCACTAAAACAGATATTGAAAAAATCGAGAAGTCTCTGGAAATATTCCGAAAGTTGGAAGGCAGATTTAATACTGCTCTCTCCAAAGGTAACAAAATAAGCGGAAACTTTTACAATAATCTCAACGGAATTGCGCTTATTTTCGTAGATGAGCATATGTTAAAGGTGTATCAGGCTCAGAAAAAAGAGCGTAAAAAAAATAAGAAATCGAGAAGGCGGCAAAACGAAGCCGCAGAAGCTCCTGAAACGCTGGAGGAGCTGGATGAACATAGATTGGTGGTGCTCGTTTTCGAGAATGGCGTCAAGTCCAAGGAAATTAAGAAATTTAAGAATACGTTGAAAGTGAGTGAATCCATTTGTATATACGAGAATAATCTTGACTCTCTGTTTATGGACATGAAGGGGGACGCCCCTATTGTATTGGTGGATTGTTATGGGTTCGAAGTAAAAACCTGTCGCACCATCAGCGAGTTGCTGGCCATGAAAAAGGAGTTTTGCTTTTGGTTCAACGCTAAAGGACAACACGCTGCTCGCGATTATCGACCTATATTCCGCTGATCTACTCTACCACTGATTCAACAAAAACGGCTGGGGTTCCCTGCGGAATGCCCAACCGTTTTTGTACTTACACCTACTCTATATGAAAACAAAATTCTGTCTTCTCCTTTGGCCGGCTCTCACCCCGGCCTTACACTGTAGAGAACGCTAAGGGGTATAAAAATTCTACAAAAAAAGTGAAATTATTTTTCTACGGCATTTTAATGCGTTCAATATCAATATCTCGCAGATTTACATTTATTTCCGGGTCGCGAGCTTGCGAGAAGTCACTGCCGTATATTCCGGCGAAATCTTCGCTGTTGATGAAGTCTGCTAAATCCGCATTGCCAAAACATGCGTTTTTTTGCAGGTAAACAAGCGTAGGCCCTAGTCTGTATGCCAGCTCGCGAGCTGTCTGCGCATGCGCTCCCCAGCACTCCGGCCAGGGGGCATCGCTAGCGAAACGTCTCAGCTGTCGAGCTCCGGCTATGAGGGTAGGGGTGTAGTACCGGTGCGTATCCTCTGTGCAGGCTGCCAGCGTATGCAGAAGGCGTAGCATGGCATTCTCGATAGGGGCATCGCAGTACCGTGCGGGGAGTTTTGGCTGCGGACCCTGCGTGTTCATGCGATACCGGCGCCGGAACTCATCGTTTGGCGGAGCCCAGAGCGGGGTGCCCGGGTCGGCGGGTTCGTCTTCCACATCGATGGTGATGAACTGAACCCAGTGGCTGCGCTGAGGTTCGCGCCAGAAAGTGGGGGTAAACTCAGCAAAGCAGGAGATGTGCATCAGGTACTCTGTGTGCATGTTGCCATTTGGGCTGCGCACCTCCCGTGCGGCTCCAATGCCGGCAAAACTAACCACCCGCAGGTGGCCGTTTTCGGCGCTCAGCTCGGCCGGCGGTGCCAGAACTGAGAGCTTGCCGTTCTTACAAACAACTTGTATCTTCCACTTATTGCCCTTTATCTGCTGCTGTATGCCACTGCATGTCGTGTCGAACCAGCTGCCACGCTGCGGCTCGTTGTGGGAAATGGTGTGGGCAAAGGAAAAGGTGCTCTTTTGCAGGTGCGGGGGAAGGTCGCACACCGTTGGGAAGGGGCGTATCACCTTCACTTCGTCCGGTTGTAGAGCCGGGCGCAGACCAATGGCGGCAGTACCGAGCACTCCGAGCAGGAGGATAAAAACTGTGCGCTTGTGCCATTTCTTCATGCGTGAGCTATTCTAGCGGATATTCATGCCGAAATCAAGGCTTGAGTTTGCTCTTCTCCGGCATTATAATGCCGCAAGTCATGAGCAATATCTCTCAGTATGCCAATCAGTATGTGCTGGAGCTGGTAGCCTACCAGCCCGGCAAGCCCATAGAGGAAACCGCTCGCGAGCTGGGCATGAATCCCGCCGATATTGTGAAACTCGCTTCCAACGAGAACTCCCTCGGCCCCTCGCCCAAAGCGATTGCGGCTATTCAGCAGGCCGCAGCCGGCGTGCATATATACCCGGATGGCGCCTCTTTCTCCCTGCGCAGCAAGATAGCAGAGCGTTTCGGGGTGGAGTTCGGGCAGACCGTAGTAGGCAGCGGCAGCAGTGAACTTATCGAGCTTCTGTGCCACGCCTGTCTGCACGAGGGTATAGAGTTGATAGCGGCAAAACATAGCTTCTCCATGTACCCCATCATGTGTAAACTCTTTGGAGCTAAGTATGTGGAGACCCCCATTAAACCGGATTTCAGCTCAGACCTGCAGGCCATTCTTGCTGCCATCTCGCCTCAGACCCGCTTGGTGTTTATCACGAATCCGGCCAATCCGCTTGGCACTGTGGTCTCGCAGGCAGAGATGGATGCGTTTATGGACGCTGTGCCGGAACACGTCATTGTGGCTTTTGACGAGGCTTACATCGACTTTGCAGATGAGCAGCCCGATACGCTCAAATATGTGAAGCAGGGGAAAAATGTCATACTGTTGCGCACTTTCTCGAAAGCCTATGGTCTGGCCGGATTGCGTGCCGGCTATGGTGTGACGATTCCGGAGATTGCCGATCTGCTGAACAAGGCTCGCACTCCCTTCAATATGAACATCATGTCGCAGGTGGCGGCTGCTGCTGCTTTGGATGACGCAGAGCACCTGGCGGCCTCTGTAGGTATGGTGAATCGCGGCAAGCTGCAATACTACGAAGCCTTCAATGCTTGGGGTATCGATTATGTGCCTAGCCAGGCAAACTTTATTCTGGTTAAAACCGGGCAGGGGCGCAAGGTGTTCAACGATGCTTTGGCAAAGGGGGTTATTCTGCGCCACATGGATGGCTATGGACTGCCGGAGTACGTCCGCATCACCATAGGTACAGAGCGGGAAAATGCTCGCTGCCTAGAGGTGTTGGCAGAGCTGTTGGGCAAGAAAGCCTGAGCTTTCTCATTTTCCAAAAGTCGCCGGGTCAAACTCTTGCTCCGGCGGCTTTGCCTTCTATATAGCCGAAGGGTATCATGGCAGGCAGAAGTCCGCCTATGGTATACAGGGGTATGATGAAGACGGAATAAGGGAAAATGGCTATTGGGTCGCAGCCCGGGTCATCGTTGCAGTCTATTATAGCGCCGATGAGAACCGCCAAGGAAATTCCCCATAACCAGCAGAGCGGTAGGGCTGCAAAGCTGCGTCCCCAGGCATTACGAATTTTGCTGACAGGTGGTATGACGATACTCACAAGTGTGAATACCCCGGCAGCAGCTGCGGCTATGGTGGAAGCGAGTGGCCATGCCCGATACCCGGCCATTATCTCGCCGGAGACATACACCACTCCGGCATTCAAGCAGGGTAGCAACAGCAGACTGACTGCGTAATCAATCCGCGCCAATGGTTTGCGCCCTCGCAGCAAGTAGGCCGCCAGCTCTGTAGGTATCAAAATAAGCGGCATACAGGTCATAGCCAGCATGAAGATGAAGTAACTCGACGGTAACCAAAAGATGGCATCTGCTTCGGGCAGGGATGGATCTTCGCATGCATCTGCTACCAAGCATGCGATGGCTGTTAGCAGGGTATAACACAGAAAAACAGTTGCCGGCCAGACAAGCAGGCGTTGCCACAAGCGGGCAGGGTATAGGTAGCGCTTCATGTAGTGACGGGAAGTTTTTGCAATTCTGCCTGAATGGCGGGCGGGCAGTTGTATTTGGCGGAGTCCAAGTTATTTTGCGTGATACCGGCTCCGGCTTTTGCCAGTAGCGGCAAAAGCTCAAGGGCATTTGCTACGGCTTGTGGATTCGGGCTTTCCATGGCCTCGAAATACAGCTCGTAAATATCTACTATCGCGTCCGCTATGTAGTCCGCTCGTGTTCCTTTGGCTAGCAATCGACGGGCTTTTTGCTGTGCTCCTTCTTGCGGACCATGCAGTGGGTCAATGGCTGCAAGCACGGCCTCCTCCAGCTCGCCGCGCATGTGGTCGCGGTAGGCAGAGCGTAGGAATAATACGCCCATGGGCAGGAGTATCAACAAAAACGGAACCGTGATGAAGATGAGCAATGTTGGTGCACTAGGCATATAGGCGTCTGCCGCTCGCCCGGCGGTACACCCCGCCAGCTCCAGTGCAGACATGCCATAGAGTACGAGGCTCAGCCAGCAGAGTGTTACTACTTGCAGGATGCTGCTCCGAGGCCAGTACAGCAATACAGCCGTACCCACGGCTCCCCATAGAGCCGCGCGCATAGGCTGCGCCGTGTCCGCCCCCGGTACAAGCAGCAGACACCCCAAACCATAGGCGCTAAGCGCCGTTACGATGATTCCAAGCTGTTTCATTGCCCTTCTGCAAAGAATAGACACCCCGGATGACAATTTGTTGATTTTTTTTCGGAAGAGGTGGGCTTATCATTCCTGCCCTCACCAAAAAGCCCTCTTTTCCGGAAAGAAAAGAGGGCTTGGAGTAAGGGGAAGATGTATATTTACTTGTTGTTGACGCGGGCGAATTGCTTGAGTCGCAGGCCGTTGAGGTGGATGAAGCCGCTGGCGTCGTCCTGATTGTAGTCCTCGTCGGTGTAGTCGCCCTCCATGGTGGCTATCTCGTAGCTGTAGAGGGAGTTCGGGCTCTTGCGGCCGGCGTACATAACATTGCCCTTGTAGAGCTTGAGACGCACCTCGCCGTTGACAGTTTCCTGAGTCTTGGAGACAAGAGCCTGAATAGCCTCGCGCTCGGGGGCAAACCAGAAGCCGTTGTAGACCATGGCAGCGTAGTCCGGTATGAGGGAGTCGCGGACTTTCTGAGCCTCGCGATCCATGGTGATAGTCTCGATGTCGCGGTGGGCGGCCAGTAGGATGGTGCCACCGGGGGTCTCATAGATGCCGCGGCTCTTCATGCCTACAAAGCGGTTCTCGATGATATCCACGCGGCCGATACCATGCTTGCCTCCCAAGTAGTTGAGCACAAGCATGACGCCAAGTGGGTCGAGCAGGGTGTAGCCGTCTTTCTCGCCTGTGGCGGTGGTGCCGACTTTCTCCATAATCTCTGCGAGCCCCTCTGTCTGCAGACCAACGATGTTACCTTTCTCGAAGAGGCACTGGAGGTACTGGGGTGCATCGGGGGCATCTTCCGGAGCAACGGAGAGCATGTACATGGCACGATCCTCTTCCTTGGTGCATCGTACCAAGTGTCCTCCAGAATACCGGCCTCAAAGGAGATGTGCAGAAGGTTGCGGTCCATGGAGTAGGGCTTCTTCATGCTCTGGCGGATGGGTATGCCGTGGGACTCTGCGTACTGAATCAACTCGGAGCGTCCGGGGAACTGGTCGCGCCACTCTTTCATGCGCCAAGGGGCGATAACCTGCAGCTGCGGAGCCAAGGCATTGATGGAAAGCTCAAAGCGTACTTGGTCGTTGCCCTTGCCGGTGGCACCGTGGGCAATAGCATCTGCGCCCTCGGCAATAGCTACGTCTACCATCGCCTTGGAGATGCAGGGGCGTGCGATGGAGGTGCCCAGTAGATAGCGCCCCTCATACACGGCGTTGGCTTGGAACATGGGGAAGATGTAGTTGGCTGCGAAGTCTGCTTTCAGGTCGCCGATGATGCACTTGGAGGCACCCGTGGCGAGAGCCTTTGCCTCCAGACCATCGAGCTCTTCTGCCTGACCTACATCGGCGCAGTAGGCGATGATTTCTGCGTTGTACTTCTCCTTGAGCCACACCAGAAGGACGGATGTGTCAAGGCCACCGGAGTATGCAAGAACGATCTTCATTGTATAACAGGACGCGCGGCGGTTTACCGTGCACGCGCGCATTATACGCTACTTGTGCGCGTTAGAAAAGCAAAATGTGTTGCAGTATCCGCTTTTTGTATGGATTTATTGCAGCGGCTGGGGTGTGGTGGGGGCTGTGGCTCCGGGGGTATTGCCGGCGGCCGGAAGGTCGGGCATCATTTCGCGAAGCGTTCTGGCCATTTCCGGGGATGTTTGCTCCAGCATTTCCAGTGTACCCGGAGTGCGGATAATGGCATGGCTCATGAGCTGCAGCCCTGCGTAGATGACTACGCCTGCCAGCAGGAAGTGGCGCACAGTGGCTTTTCGGCGCTGTAGGGGTAGGGTCATGCAGCGAGCATCCCACATGGTGATACCTCGCCGGGTGAGCATGAAGTAGCTGATGAGCATGGTAACCAAGCCCACGGGGAAGAGGTAACAGCCCATGCCGATGACATTCACGGAGAGGCTGCGGAAGAGCGCCCGGGTGAAGGTCATGGGGGATTTTTCCCGGCCGAAAGTGCTGACGGCGATGCCCATCATGCGTTTTCCCGGTGTGGTGCCCCGGTAGGTGAGCAGAGCTGCCTCGATGAATACCATCGGTGCCCAGAAGAGCGGCAGCAGCATATCGGTAAAGGGAATTTGCAGTAGATAGACAATGCCGGCGGCCATGGCCGCATACAGTGAGCTGTCGATGAGGCGAGCCATGAGACGCGTGCGCGGCAGTGGCAGGGATACAGCGGAGGTGTCCTCGATTGTTTGGGAGGCGGGGAGTGTGACTTCCATCTGAACAGTCTGCTGCTCTTCTTCCGGCGGTGGGGTGAGCGTCTTGGGTGGTATAGGCGGCAAAACTTTAGCCTCTTCCGCGTTTTCGCTTCCTTTGCTCTTGTTTTGCAACTCTCCCAGGAAATCCGCTAAGGCCGGCAACTCGCGCAAGGGTGCCCAGCCGGCACAGCCTGCATGCCAGCCGAGCGTGTCCGGAGTCAGCTCTCCCATCTGTACCAGAGAAATGACATCCGGCACGGTGGTAGGTCCCTGCTTTTTCTTGTCCTTAATCCAGTAGATATCCATACGCGTGGGGTTTTTATCAATTGGAGCGTAGTGCTTTTGCCGGATCTTGGCGGGAAACTACGATGGCGGGTACAATGGAGGCGATGACCACCATCACAAATGCGGAGAGTGCCTGCTTGGCGAAGGTGGCGGGGTCGTATTCTGCCGGTATGGTGATGCCGTGTGCCTCCATGGGGAAGGGATCCATACCAATGCTTGCCAGCGCGGCTTGAATCTCCAAGCGGTAGTAAAGCACCAGCAGAGCCAATACGATGCCGAGAGCTGCGCCCAAGAAGCCGATAATGACGCCTTGCCAAGCAAATATGCCGACAATTTTGCCCGGAGTGGCACCAAGAGCCTGCAGCACAGCAATCTCGCGCTTGCGCTGGATGGACATGGTGAACATGACTGCCATGATGCAGAAACTTGCTATCAGGTTGATGGTGGAGAGGACAAAATTGAGCATGATTCGCTCGTTTGCAATGAGTTTGTGCCATTGCTCAAATGTCTTCGTCCACGGGGAGATGAACCAGTGCGCTCCCAGCGGAAGTTCTTCTGTGGAGGCGGTGTTGTCCGGCAGCAGTGCCTGAATCTGAGATTCAACATCTCCGGGTACATGGGCGTTGTGCAGGTGTACGCAGAGCCCCATCACGTTGCCGGCATTCTCATTCGAGTAGCCTACCACTTCCTGCGCAATACTCAGCGGCATGTATATGTTGGGACCCGTGTCCATATTTTCCGGCGCTTGGTATATACCAACTACTCGTAAATCCACGGGCATAACCATCTCGTTGATACTTTTCACGGCCTTGCCGTCCTCTTTGTCGCGATCCAGTGCGGCGATTTCGGCTGCTGTATTTTGCCAGCGTTGTTTTTCCTCTGCGGAGAAAGGCACCCCTGCTGCGTGAGAAGCCGCCAGCTCGTAAAGTGTGGCGCAGGCGTCTTTTTCACTGCGGCGCATTTTATCCGGTTCGAAACCACGAATGAAGCCTATGACACTCTCCAGCTTTTCTTGCGGTACAATTTCGCCTCCGTTTGCCGGGGTTGTAGTGTCGAATGCGCTGCTGATGGCAGCCATGAACTCCGCGTTACTTTGGGTGATGAGCGGATTCTGAATCATGGCATAGATAGCTGCTACTTCGTCAATGCTACCCACCGGGGTGAGGTGAAGCTCGTCCCCGAGCATCAGCCCGAGGGCGTTGGCTGTTTTGCGGGATATGACGCACTCTTGGTCAAAGCCCTCGCCGAAGTCGAATGTGCCTTCTTTGAGCATAGGCAGCAGAGGGTTGAGCTGTCCGGCATTGTGTGGTTGGATGGAGGCAAACTGCACCATGATGCGGCCGGCTTCACTTTGCGCAAAGGCTTGTCCCTCCAGTTGCGGGTAAGCACTGGCCACATTCGGCAGCGCTTGCAACTTCTCCACCAGTGCTTCCCAGTCTGTGCGTTCCTGACTCAGCGCAATGCGTTTCATGCCATCCGACTGTCCGAGCACGTAATGCGGCATAAAGGCAAGGCCGCGTGTTTCCATCTCTTTTTGCAGGCCTCCCATGACAGAGAGCACCACGATGAGCACCATAACCCCCAGCGACACACCTACTAAGCATATCAGCGTAATGATGGAGAAGAGGGTGCGAAGCGGGTTCAGGTATCGAATCGCCAGCATCAGGCTCAGATTGCGTCTCAGTATTTTCATGCTCGCCGCACAGTATCTCTTATAATGCGTCATCTTGCAAGCCCAAATCGTGCAGCATGTGCATTGCTGACGCATTAAACCCTTGCGTGGGTGCGCGCGAATGTGTAAGATGGCCTCAATGGACGAGAAATTGATTATCATCGGAACGGGGCCTGCCGGATATACGGCGGCCATCTACGCTGCGCGCGCTGACCTTGCGCCCTTGGTATTCACCGGGGAACAGCTTGGCGGACAGCTCACCACCACCACCGAGGTGGAGAACTTCCCCGGCTTTCCGGAGGGTATCATGGGGCCTGACCTTATGTTCAACATGAGCCAGCAGGCAGAGAAGCATGGTGCGCGCTATGCATATGAGAATGTAATATCCGTAACCCGCGAGGCCTGCAGCGGTCTGTTTGTGGTCACGACTACCGGTGGCGCATACAAGGCGAAAGCCGTTATCGTGGCAACGGGTGCCAAAGCTCGCTACCTGGGTGTAGAGGGGGAGGGCGCCCTTATCGGCCATGGCCTGACCGCCTGTGCAACCTGCGATGGTGCTTTCTACCGTGATGTCCCCGTCTGCGTAGTAGGCGGCGGCGACAGTGCATGCGAGGAGGCTACCTTCCTGACTCGCTTTGCCTCCAAGGTATACCTCATTCACCGCCGTGACCAGCTGCGTGCCAGCAAGGCCATGCAGCAGCGCGTGCTCTCCAACCCCAAAATTGAGCCGATTTGGAACAGCACCATCGCCGCATACCAAACGGATGAGGCCGGCGAAGTATGCGGTGTAACCCTGCGCGATACGCAGAACGGCGAGGAACGCCCGCTGGAGGTCAAGTGCGTGTTCATGGCTATCGGCCACAGCCCCAACAGCAAGTTCTTGGGCGACTTGGTGGATGTGGATGCCGCCGGATTCATCATCCGCACCAATGGCGGGGCGGCTACCAAGACTCCCGGTCTCTTTGCGGCCGGAGATGTGGCAGACCCCGTGTATCGACAAGCCATTTCCGCAGCCGGCATGGGCTGCTGGGCAGCCATCGAGGCTGAGCGCTACTTGCTTTCTCAGGAATAATACATTGCGGGAGCAAATATGAAACATATCATCCTGACATCTGCTTTGTCGGCATGCTGCATTCTGCTAAGCGCTTGTCAATCCTCCGATATGGTGTATGCGGAAGCCAAAACTTTTGCCGATTCCGGTAATTACGAGGCTGCGTTACCCTTGTATCGTCGTGCGGCGGAGGCCGGGTCGGTCGAAGCGCAGCTGGCACTTGGCAAGTGCTACGACTTCGGGCGTGGTATTGCGGCAAACCCTGAGGAAGCGGTGCGCTGGTACAAACGCGCAGCGGAGGCCGGCAATGCAGATGCTCAGGATAATCTCGCTACATGTTATGCAGAGGGTTACGGCGTGCCCAAGGATTTACAACGTGCGGTGAACTGGTACAAGGCCGCCGCCGCGCAGGGGAATGCCTTTGCCTACAACAACCTCGGCCTCTGTTACCGCAACGGCGAAGGTCTGCCTGTGGATCATGTGTCTGCCTCTCAGTGTTTCGAACAAGCTGCCATGCGAGGCAATGCCAATGGCCAGTATAATCTGGGTCGCAGCTATTACCATGGACTCGGTGTACCGGTGGACATGGAAAAGGCGCGCCTCTGGGTAAGCCGTGCTGCCGCTCAGGGGCACCAAAATGCCGCGGCTTTCATGCAGGATAACGGCTGGCAGTAACTCTTTTTTTCTTCTTTTTTCTGAGCCGCGCGTTTCTGCGCGGCTCTTTTTCCACTCAGCTCAATACCATGACACCTTCTCCCGCACAAAAGAAAACGCCTTGGGGCTCATTCTGGAGTCTCAGCTTCATACAGTCCATGAACTCGCTCAATGAAAAAGGAGTTCAGTTCCTGCTCATAGCACTGGGCATCTGGATGATGAAGGAATTGCAGTATTCTCTCTCCGTCCTCATCGTGCTTCCCTTTGTGTTGTTTTCTCCACTTGCCGGATGGCTGGCAGACCGATATTGCAAGACTCGCCTGTTACAGGCTATGGTGCTGCTGCAGGTCATAGTGCTGGCGGGCATGACCGCCGGTCTCTTTGCTCACAACCTGTGGGTGACGGTGGGTTTCTTTACCGTGTTTTGTGTACAGGCTATGTTTTTCAGTCCCGCCAAGAAAGGTCTGGTGAAGGATATTGTGGGTTCGGAAAATATAGGGTTTGCCAGTGGTATATTGGAGATTACCTCCATGTTGGCGCTTCTGTTTGGGCAGATTGGTGCCTTGTTTATTGTGTACAATTTGCTGAAAAAATGGGGACCGAACGCCGGTTATGAAGCGGCGGCCTGGCCCTGTGCCGTCTGCATGTGCGGGGCTGTGGTGGTGTTTGTATTGAGCCTTTTCATGCCTCGCTTTAAACCGGAGAGCACGCGCCCCTTCCGCTGGAGCCTGCTGTGGGAGCATTTTGTGCAGCTTCGCAAGCTTTGGCAGGTGCCTGTGTTGCGCAACAGCGAAATTGGTATCGGCTACTTCTGGTTTATCGCCGGAACAATGATTCTCATTGCTTTGCAGATGGCGGCGGAGGCCAATCCCGTAGCTTCCTCGGCAGATTTTATGCAGATGCTGGGGCAGCAGAAAGATTCCGCCTTACTCATGGCTTGGATAAGTGGTGGCTCTATTTTGGGCGGTGTGCTCGCCTCTGTTATCTGCGCAGGGAAAATCCGCACTTGGGTGGCAAATGCCGGCGGGGTAGGCATGACGCTCGGTTGTATTCTGCTGGCTCTGGTACCGTACGGCTCCATGCTATTTTTCCTGTCGCTTTCGCTCACCGGATTTATGGCTGCGGGCTATCTCGTGCCGCTTAATGCGTTGCTGCAGGATAGAGCGGATAACGATAAACGCGGAGATGTCATTGCTGCCGGCAACTTGGTGGACTGTTTCCTAGGTATCATGTCTGTAGTGGTACAGGCCGGCATGAAGGCTGCCGGGCTTTCTCCTCGCGAACAATGTGCCATCTTGGCTGTCTCTTCTGCTGCCGTGGCTATCTTCATCTACCGCAATATCCGAACGCTTGTCTGAATACGGGCTTGCACCCATGCGAGAAATCTGCTAAACTTCTTCCCACTGTGAGACGCACTCTGACCATCATAATCGCTCTTCTGACTCTCTCCGCGTGTAGTCTGGAGCAGCGTCTGGCTCGCACCTCGGCCGAGGTGGAAGATATTTTTGCAGCTGCTCGTGAGTGGGAGCAGTTGCCATTGCGCACGATATCTTGGAATCAGGCTCTTTCCATGATATACAACAACAACGCAGAGTTGGCTAAGCTCACTGCAAGCATTGAACGCAGCGAACGCGAGGAGCTCAGTATCTACACGGATATGATTCCGGGAGTGTCGTATTATGGCTACATGACCAAGAGTATCAACGATTTGGCCAGGCAGTACTCCTCGGATGATATGAACACCACGCTCAATGTCACCTTTAATCTGCCCTCTCTCACCAATATACCTTATCGTGTGTATTCTGCTGCAGCTTCGACATTTGCAGCCATTAAAACAAAGGAGGGGAAAGAGCGCGAGCTGCTTGCCAAGCTCTACAGCCAGACTAGAACGCATGACCTAGAGCTCAGAAAACGAGCTCTGGAGAACAAAAATCCGGATATAACGCAAGACAGCCGTATTCTGAAAGATGCTGAGTATCGCCGGGCGGATGTCTCGCACTGGAGCTCTATGGCGGAGCTGCTTGGGGATTATTCCGCACGTTGGTGTATTCTGCCCGAATCGCTGCCACGCGTGAGCTGGAGCACCTATTCATCCCGCCTCAATAAGTTGGATCAGCTCACCATCTGTCGTTTCGCGCTTCAGCTGGAGCGTGCTCGCTTGGGTATGTACGGTATTGCTCTGCAATACCTACCCACCATCAATACAAATCTTTATAGCCCCTCGCTTTTCTCATCCTCCGGCGGAACCTACCAAGGTACCTTTCTGGACGGAGAGGAAACAAAAATTAACCTGAACCTCAGCTACAGGCTCGATACCCAGCTGGATACCTGGCACTCCTATAAAGACAGAAAAGACGAGTACGAGAATGTCAAGCGCGAGGTTTCTGCTGCCATCATGGAGCACAAGCTCAAATTGCAGCAGTTGCGCCGCAGCGTGCAGGACTACAATAGCTGGCGCAGCTACATGCAGAAGCGAATCCGCTATACTCGGGAAACTCCCGTCACCACGGCGGAAGAGCAGCTCACTCGCGATAAAGCTGTGCTCGATATGCAGATCGAGCTGCTGAATCAGGAATCAAAAGCCGTCGAGTCCGAAAGCGCTGTGCTGCTGGAATACGGCTTGCTGTAAGATACATGGTATCAGGGGTGGAGAGGTCTTGCAGATGTTGTTGGCCGACCATACGGTTAGGTAAAGAGTGACCCAAGGCATATCCCTTTCGCTCGAAAGGGATATGAGCTCCTACAAAACTAAAGCAAGCCGCGCATATGCACGGGGAACTGAACACTAACCTTCAAAAGTCAAAATCTGACTTCCCTGCGGTCACCCGGCTTTTTTAGCAGGGTGTTTGGGCTTGTAGCGAGTGTTACCGGGTTTGTCTGTTGCGGAGGGCGGGGCTCCGCGCAGGGCGCGGTCTAAGCCGAATTTCCACTGCAGGTCATCTATTTTGCCATAGATGAGGATGTCTATCATGAAGTCGGAGAGGAAGGTAATAGGCGAGAGAATGATTGTCGGCAAGCTGGTGATACCCGGCCAGAGATTGCCGCGTATGTAGGTCGTTTCCAAATCCACATCGAGCTTCATCTTAACATCCAGATTGTAGCCGATGGCTTTCATATCGTAGGCTCGCAGGTGGCCTTTGGCGATGGCGAACTTGGCGTAGGCATCCTGAATGTCGTAAGCAAAAAGGTGGTTGTAGCCGGGTATCAACCTAGCTTGGTTTCCGATGGTGGTAATAGCCCTGCCGGTACCGGAGAAGATGCCGTCTATGTAGCCGGTTTCTTTTGCCGTATTCTGATTCTTGGCAGCCGATTCAAACAAGAGCAGCTTAGAGGGCAAATCCGATACAAGACTGGCAACCGGTTGGAAGATGGTGAACCCCATGAGGTCCCCATTCACGACACTGACTTCGCCGTAGCCTTGCAACGCTTCCAAATCCGGAGAAGGGGCGCGGAAACGTAACTGCCCATTACAAAGGGCGGAGCTGTATTCTACGCCGTAAGATTTGAGAATGCTTTTCAGGTTCATGTTGTGGGCAGAGACAAGCCCATCGAACGCAGTACGACGCCCGCTGAAATCTATCTTCACCGCCGCGTTGAGCACACCTTCCCAGCACGCTGCGTTCATTTTGTCCAGCAGCACATAATCGTCTGTCAGCCGGATGAAGCCGGAGAACTTGTCCAGCGGCAAGGTTGTGCCAAGGAAGCGGAACCCGGCGCGCTTAGGCACTTCTATCTTAATAAGTCCGCTCATGGGGCGTTTGCAATCGGAGTAGATTGGGAACACGCAGCTCTTCGTCTCTACTTTTGCGGGGTAAGGCAGAACAATGTCCTCCAGGAAATGGCGAAGTGGGGCGTAGTACATCCCCAAGGAGTAGTGGGGATATATGAAGCCGCTTATGTTGACCAGCTCCACAAAGCTATTCTGCACATCGATGATGACCGCATCTCCTACCATGGTGGTATTGGAGTGTTTTCTGTTTGCCTGTTGCAGGGCATCCGAACTCAGTCCGGTACCTTGCCTATCCGTGCTCCGGAACCAAGGTGTGTTATCGAAGCGCATCGTGATGTCGCCGATGGTGACCACGCATTCATCCTTGGGGGCGGGTTTCCCTTCCTGCGGCTCGTGGTAGCGCACTTTGGAGCGCACATAGCATGTGGCATGCTCTGCCAAGGTATAGGGATAAGTACCCAAATCCGTACGCAATTTTTCGTTGCCCTGAGCATCTTCCTGTATGACAGAAAGTTGATACTCTGTATTGTGCAGCTCAACGTTGCAGAAAGAGTCGACGCTCAGCCCGTGGGCATAGTCCACTTTGACGTCGATATTGGTGATGATGTTCCGGCCTGTATTACCGAAACGGAAATCGCGTATGATACCGTGTGCCGTGTCCGAGTCAATGAGTTTATCCACCACATCGGCTCGTATGGTATTGTTGCCCGTGACGCTAAGCTCCCCGCGCGTGCTGCCTTTCACAACACCTTCGAAACAATCTTCCCCATGCGTGAGCTTTACATCTGCCCGGTACGAGATATCATCCCCGGCATCCGGAGTAAGCGTAAGCTGTGTTTGCAGCCCCACCGGTACCTCTGCGCCTTGGAACGCTTTGACCCGCACGGGCGTGCGCACCAGTTGCGGTATCGTCAGGTCGAACTTGGCGGCTTCAAGGCGCTTTTTGTCGCTATTGATAGTGAGGTAACCCTGGGCTGTGAGTTTTTCCGGCAGTTTTATCTGCGGAATCTGTATATTAAAGTGCTCGAGAAGTCCGGCGAAAGATTGCGGAGCCAAGGCTAACCGAATGTCATGCAGGGTAGGGGCTTGCAGGTTCCGGCCGTCGATTCGGGCGGAGATTGTATTGATCGCCGCGGTATTGTCCTTGCCGGGCAAGGTGAGGGAGAAATGAGCCTGCCCTTGCTGCTCCTCCGCAAGAACCAGCCCCAGCGCGGCTTGCCCCATGGCTGAACCCTCGTGCAGGATTTGGGCAATATCGGCATTTATCTGTGCGGTGGCAAAATAGCCGGAGGCCGCATCTGAGACCGTGTTTATACCTTTGAGGCCGGAGATTTGCAGTTTTATCCCTTCTGCCTCTATCTTGCCGTGCTGCAAGGAGGCCAGCATGCAATCTGCCGCCATCTCTTCGATACGGAGATGCCCTTGTGTCATGCTCAGCCCGCTGAGGCAAATGTTGGCAGAAGCTTCTGCCAACTGTACACCCGGCATGCAGAACTTGCCTAGCTGAGCCTTTTCTCCGGGACTTATTTGAATCTTTTCTATATTCAAAGCATTGTCATGGTAGCATATGGCATCGGCCGCAATGTTTAATGCTATTTGTTCCAGAGTGGCTTGCTCTGTGGGACTGAATTTAGCAGCAGACAGTTCGACTTCCAGTTTATCTGCGCCGATAGGAAGCTTATTTTCTGCCTGGTGTATACCGGAGGCTATGAGCCGAAGGCGCGGGGCGGTAAATCTCATGTTCTCGTAGCTCAGCGAGTCGAGCGAGAGCTCGATATCTGCAGAAGAGATGTCAGGAGTCAACTCCTGCCAGTTGCTCCGCCCCGGTGTAAAGGTTTGCGTGGTGAGATTGGCGGCCAGATTCAGGCTGAGGCGCTCTCCGAGTTCGAGGCCGGTCGGCAGTTGCACCGGAGTGGGCAGGAGCTTGTTGAGCAGCTCCAAACTGTCCCGGATATTGAGATTGGCATGGACTTTTGCCCGCCCGCTGCCTTTGTTGGCCGTGGCGGTCAGGTCTATACTGTTGTCGGCAAATTGAATACCCAAGCCATTGAGGTTGAAATTGCCATCCTTGTAAAAGAAGCTAAGTGTGAGCTTGTCCACACAGGTTCCATCTATATATAGTTCCTGCTGCTCCAGCTCTCCGTTCAGAGTCAGGTTGGTGAGCGAGAAATCCGGCTCCAAGCCCAGAGAGCCTCGCAGCCGGATGTGCGGTGCCTTGTCCGGTGCGTGTGTCATTTTGGACAGAATGCCGCTTTTCTCCTTGCCCAAAATTTGTGTAATGAGGGGGATGAGCGTGGCATCGCTTTCAAAATCGAAACCCAGATTCCGCAATTTCCATTCGTATGCACCCTGCAACGAGGCGGAGGAGGGGGGCTCTATGGTCTCGAAACTCAACATATGGATGGCTATGGTATCATCCTTGTAGGCAAGGTCTGCTTTGGCATTGCGGAAGTGAAACATCTTGTAGTCGAAGCGAGGCAGCTCTGCCTGTACAGCCATGCTGAGCTTCTCGCCGACATCCAGATGCACGTGTATGCTCGGCGTTTCGTGCGGCTCCCAGTTCTGGTCTTTGAGTATGCGGTATACTTTGTTCGTGTAGGGAGCATACTCGGCCAGCAGTGCCGGGATATCGATTGGCTGCGGTTCCACCTGGCTCGTTGTGGTGCCGGAACTCGTTTCGCCGCTTTTCCGGATATCTCCGCTGGCTCGTACGACAACCCCGTCTATGTTGAGCGCTGCTGAAGAAAGGCGCATGTTACCGCCGGAGTCAAACTCGGTAGCAATGGTGATGTCTCTGACTCTTAGCTTTTTCCCGGGACGATCCGTCACAGGTAAGGCGAGCACAGCCCGCTTGAGCGTGGCAGAGTCCGGGCAAACTTCGCCGGTGAATAGCAGGCGGAAAGCCTTTACGCCCACCGTCAGAGATCTGGCGGTGAGCAGTGGCTCCGTATCTTGGGGCGTCGCATAGACTTTTATATTCTCCGCTTTGAGCGCAAGCCCTTTGTAGGGGGCCAGTCGCAGGGACTCCACTCGCAGAGCGACACCTTGTTCCATGGCTAGCTGTTCCAGGCGGCGCAAGACGCTTTCCGGCAGCCCCACCAGCGAAAGCCAGGCCACGGTAAGACACAAAAACAGAAAACCCACCAGACAGATGGTCGGTATGTGTGAGCCAACGCGTCTGATGGTGAGTTTTCTGCTCATACGGCCTCGGGGCTTTTGCTTTGAGCGTTAAATCTCCGGGTCTGATTCGCCCTCCGGCAGCGGAGGCGCTTTCGGTAAGTTTTTATCGATATCGTCCAGCAGGTTCACCAAGTCGACTCCTCGCTGGGCGGAATTATCGTGTTTGAAGGTTAGCTTAGGCGTGTTGCGCAGGACAACACGCTTGCTGACAGCTTTCTGGATAAGCGCGCGGTTGCGGGTAAGTTTTTCGATGACCTGTGCCGGAGCCATGCGTCCCACCACGCCGACCCATACGCGCCCCTCCTTCAGGTCTTCTGTAATTTCGACCTGAAGGATGGAAACGATGGTCCCGCTCCACTCAAACTCCTTCTGCACGAAGGAGCCGATTTCGCGTTTCATCAATTCGTTTACTTTATCGAGTCGGCGTGTTGCCATATTTGCTGTTTACAGAGTTTGCTTAATTTTTTCGAGGGAGTAGCATTCGATGATGTCGCCCTCCTCGTAGTCGTTGTAGTCTGCCAGGCGGATACCGCACTCCAGACCGGCCTTGACCTCCTCCACTTCGTCTTGGAAGCGGCGCAGGGTGGACATCTTGCCGTCGAATACCACCTGGCCGTCGCGGAGAACACGAGCCTCGGCAGTGCGCAGCATCTTGCCGTCCGATACATAAGACCCGGCTGCGCGGCCTTTGTTCAATTTGAACACCTGCTTAATTTCGGCATGACCCAGCACCGTCTCGCGAGTTTCGGGCTCAAGCAGACCCAACATGGCGTCCTTCACCTGGTCGATAAGCTCGTACACGATGGAGAAAATCTTTACCTGCACGCCCTCGCGTTTCACGGCTTTTACGGCGTTGCTCTCCACCTTTACATTGAAGCCCAGAATCACGGCATCGGAGGAGGAGGCCAGCAGTACATCGCTCTCGGAAATCGGGCCGGCGGCTGCTCCTATGAACTGGCACTCCACCTTTTCGCTCTCTATATCCAGAATCGCTTTCTTGATGGCTTCCACGGAGCCTTGCACATCGCCCTTCAGATAGAGCTTGAGCACGGCCTTCTGGTTGCCGTCGCCCATCATAGCAAGGATATCCTCCATGCGGGAGCGGCGCGGCGCGCTGAGGCGTTCGCGGCGCAGATCCTCTTGGCGTTCCTCGGCCAGCTTACGAGCCTCGCGCTCGTTTTTCATTTCCACGAGTTCATCGCCCACATTCGGGGTTTGCAGGAACCCGGAAACTTCCGCCGGCATGCCGGGCGTAACTTTTTTGATGGCCTTGCCCTGGTCGTTGAACAGGGTCTTAATCTTGCCGGAGTAAGGGCCGCAGATGAAAGGCATACCAACCTTGAGCGTACCGCTCTGTACGATGACGGTGGCAGAGCTGCCCTTGCCTTGCTCCATACGAGCTTCGATGATAGAGGCTCGGCAGTTTGCACGCGGATTCGCCTTGAGCTCCAGCACTTCGGCTTGCAAGCAGAGAAGATCCAGCAGGTTGTCGATACCATCTCCCGTGTGGGCTGATACGTCAACGCACTCTATATCGCCGCCAAAATCCGTGGGCATGAGCCCCTCTTCCATGAGCTGGGTGCGCACACGCACCGGATCGGCAGCCGGAAGGTCGCACTTGTTTACAGCTACGATGATGGTCTTACCCGCAGCCTTGGCGTGGGTTATCGCCTCGCGGGTCTGAGGCATGATTCCATCGTTCGCTGCCACTACCAGTACCACAATATCGGTGACGTCCGCTCCGCGTGCACGCATCTCTGTAAAGATGGCGTGGCCGGGCGTGTCGATGAATGTCAGCACATTGCCGCCGTGGTCCACATGTCCCATTACGGTGATAATGGGGGTGCGCACCTTCAGCGAATCCTCCGGTTCTTCCTCCACAGCTACAGGTTCCGGCTCCTTCACCACTTCCACGGGGGCCTTGACGCCGGCGCCTTTCTCGCGCTTGACACGCTCAAAGGAGTAGCCATGTTTCTCGCAGAGGGCTGCCACTTGGTCGCTGTCCAGCGAGGTGGTGGGGTTGGCAAATACACCCATGGGCATCAGCTCCGCGATGAGCTTGAAGGGTTTCAGGTTCATGGCCGCTGCCAGCTCTGCCACGGAAACAGGCGGTTTTACGTTGATAATCTTCTCGCCATCGCCGGTGCTTGCAGCAGGTGCCGGAGCCGGCTTGACTTCGGGAGTCGGAGCCGGGGTGGGCTTGGGTGCCGGCGCAGGCTTGGGCTCGGGGCGCGCAGGCTGTGCCGGGGCTGCCTTTTTGCGCTGGGGACTCAGCAAATCCAAGGCTGCTTTTTTGGCCGGAGCCGGGGCAGGGGTCTTCTTTGCCGGAGCCGGGGCAGCCTGCTTGCGGGGGGCGGGGGTAGGCGTTGCACTAGCCGCCGGAGCGGGAGCCTGCTTTTTCTTTTTGCTGCCTCCGAGCAAATCCAGAACCTCGGGCTTTTTCTTCTGTTCAGACATGTGAAAATCTGGGGTTACTCCTGATGGGGGGATGTTCTTCCTATGCGTTTAGGCATTCTTGGCCTTATCAACGATGGCAAACGCCTCTTCCTCGCTTATTCCCAAAGCATCCACCAAATCCTCGGGCTGCACATAGCTGGCAATACCCTGCACGGTGGTGAAGCCGGCGGCTATCATATCTGCCGCAAGCTCAGGGCTGATTTCGAGTGCGGTTACAAGCTCGTTTGCTCCCTCTGAAGCCAGACTCTTGGTGCGGGTCATGTTGTCGTAGGGTTCTACGCGCACATCCCACTTGTCATTCGGGGAGGTAATCAGGCGGGAGGTCAGGCGCACATTCTGCCCCCTGCGGCCTTTGGCTTTGGCGGCGGCTTTGTCGTCTGCCACGTAAACGGTAACAATGCGACGCTCGTTATCGACATCTATCTTGACCGGGTCTATGGGTGCCAGAGATTCCTGTACCATGGCTGCCTTATCCTCTGAGTACTCCAGAATATCGATTTTCTCGCGGTTGAGCTCGTTCACCACATTCTTTACGCGGGCTCCGCGCATACCAACGCAAGCGCCGATGGGATCCACATTCGGATCCTCGCTGCGCACCACCATCTTGGTGCGGTAGCCGGCATCGCGCACGATGTTGACGATTTCCACCGTGTGTTCGTAAATTTCCATCACCTCGCTCTCAAAGAGGCGGCGCACTAAGTTGGGGTGGCTGCGGGAGAGGATGAGCTCGTGCCCACGGGCGCCATCTCGTACCTCCTCCACATAGAAGCGCAGCTGGTCGCCGGGCGAGTAATCCTCGCCGGGAATCCGCTTGCGAAGCGGCATAATACCCTCAAACTTGTCTACTTCCACTATCACATCCCCCTTGTCGTAGCGGCGCACGGTGCCGGTTACCAGCTCACCCACGCGATCCTTGAATGCGTCCGCCAGCATCTCCTGCTCTGCTTTGCGTATGCGCTGCTGCATGGTCTGGCGCGCAGTTTGCACGGCGATTCGGCCGAAGTCGCGCGGGGTGATGTTCATCACGATATTTTGGCCTACTTCCACCGTTTTGCCGTTGCGGGCTGCCATAGCAAGGGCATCCGTGTATTTCACCTCGTTAAAGGGATCTGCAAAATCCTCATCGGCAACCACTTCCATGCGTGCCTTTATCTTCACGCTGTTTTTTTGCGGGTCGACCACGGCCTTGATGTGGCGTATGCGCTCAGCTCCGGGTACCATCTTGGAGTAGGCGGTGAGGAAGGAGGCTTCGAGAGCCTGCAAGACGCGCTCGCGAGTAAGATCCTTCTCGCGAACGTAGAAATCGATGAGAGCGGAGATATCTGTGGCTGCCATAATGTTTCGTTGCTTGTGATTGGTGGTGAGCCGGCTACAAAAAAGGAGCGGGCTTGTGACCCACCCCAATCTCATAGGACCGGAACTTGTACGCGCGTATACTAGCGCCTTTTCTCCCTATTGTCAAGCAGAAATTCTGTCTCATGGCACGAAAAAGCGGCGGTATTGCGGTTTTCGAAACCGCAGGTTCTGCACGTTGCGGAAATGAACGCAGTGCAGGGAGGTTGGCGGCGGCGTTGTGAAAAAGTGCCGTCAGATAATGTTCGCAAGAATCTCTGCTGTTTTACCCATCTGCAGGAAGGTGTGGAGGCGTTCGTTTTCCAGCAGCGATACGTAGTGTCGTTCTTCCACCATAGTCCGCAGACCGGGGTCGCGGAAGAGCTCCAGAAAGCGCGAGGCGTGCGGAACTCCGCTGTGTGCCAGACGTTCATTGTAGAAGCGGGTGAATTCCGGCTCCGACAGCGAGCAGCCATAGGCCACCAAGCAGGCGAGATTCTCGCGTGCCGGGTTGTCCAGTGGGTCGATGTGGCGCAGCCAGGCGGTGATGTCTGCTTTGCGCAGCGCATTCTTGGCACGGGTGAACCAGGGCATTTCGGGGTTTTGCTCGCCGCGGTTGTGGGCTTCTGCCAGGTCGCAGTAGTATGCTACGCGGGCAATGTTGCCGTAGTAGGATATGGCTACGGAGCCGACCCAGAACATGACAATGCTCATGAGTATTGTGGTGATGATGCCGGTGGCTGTGGCGCCGCCGCGTCTCCAGGAGAAGAGTTGCGAGAACCAGCTCATGCCGTGGAAGAAGACGGCAAAGGTAAAGAGCCCCAGCCCCCAAGCGAGGAGCTGCACCATCCAAGGGCGTGGGGAGTCTGTGACGAGTGCCAGGAAGGTGATACCCTTGTTCTGCAGGAAAATCCACATAGCGGTGCTGCCGGTCACGGCGGTGGCCAGCAGAATCATGCGAATGACGCCCTTGAGCACGGAAAAAATGATGATGAAAAGCAGCAGAATGCCGAGGATGAGCAGGATCGTAGTCTGAGCGTCGAAGTTCATGGTGCTTGTGGTGTGGGGGGATTTTGCAGAGCCCGCATAAGCTCCAGCTCTTGCTGAGCCTCTGCCTCGCGGCCGAGGTGTTGCAGCAGCTGCGCTTTGTTGTAGCGGGCGCGGTGGTGGGTGGGTTGCAGTTGTAGTGCTTTGTCCAGTGCGCTTACGGCGTATCCGAACTGCCCTACTTCTGCGAGTATGAGTCCCAGGCGGTAAAAGGCTTCTGCGTTTTGTGGCGCAACTCGAGTGCAGTTCAGCATCTGCTGCAGGGCTTCCATGGGTCTGTTCTGCCTTGCCAGGAATACGGCGTAGTCCAGGTAGGCCACATAGGCTGCCGGATCCAGCTCTGTGGCGCGCTTGTACTGCTTTTCAGCCTCGGCTGTGTCTCCGCGAGCCTCTGCCAGAATGGCCAGTTGCATGGCTCCGGTGGGTTGGTCTGCCTGGTGCTCGGCTATGGCTTGCATCTCTGCCACGACGCCTGCGGCCTGCGGGTTGTGTACAAGGCGGTCTATGAGCGGCCAGGCCGCGGCGCGGCGCACCAGCAGCACGGGGTCGTGTATCATGCTTTCTGCCTCTGCACCCAATATACGAGCCGCCGCCGCGCGCACCATGGCATTTTCATGTTTGGCATCCGCCAGTGCTGCTGCGCGAATTTCGGGCGTAGGCTCTTGCCGGGCCAGCAGCTCCAGCAGGGTGGCACGCCAGCCGGGTACCTCCTCCTGCGCCAGAGCTGCCAGAAGATCCTGTGTATTGCCTTTGCCGGCCAAGGCTTGGTGTACAGCTCGCGTGCGGGCACGGTAGCGGGCGTTTTTTTGCTGCGGGTAAGTTTTCTGCACCACTTCAGCGGCCTTTGCATTGTCCATATCTGTGTGGCACATGGTGCAGGCGTTCGGGGTGCCCAGTTCGGCGCTCAGCAGGGGATCCGGGGAATTGAAGGAATGGTCCCGCCGCGGGTCACGCGCCATGTAGGGGCTCTCGGGCATGTGGCACTCCACGCAGCGGGTGCCCTTGCTGCCGGGCGGGCAGGGGGTATGTGTAGCGATGTCGATGATGGGGCTGGCTGTGCCTCCTACCGGGGTACCGGAGGCGTGGCAGCGCATGCACAGAGCATTATCCTCCTGCGGGAGCTTGAGCTGCGCGGTGTGTGGGTCGTGGCAATCCAGGCAGCTCACCCCGGCTTTGCCCATGCGGCTGAGCCGCAGGCCGGTCTCGCAGTAGTCCTCGTCTCGTTGCATGCCATTGGGCCAGAATATCCCCGGGAGGATAGGCAGCTCCAGGCGAAAATAATCATCGAAGTTCTTGCCCACCTCAAAGGAGCCGTTGAATTCCTCGCGGCGGGCGTGGCAGGTTGCGCAGTTGTCGTGCATCTGCCGCGTGCTCAGCCGGCGATCCTTGGCTGCCACCAAGCAGCCATCTTCCGCGGGCTTGTCGGCCACTTTGTGGCATTGAATGCAGCTGACTCCCGGTTCTTTCCAAGTGGAGGCATATAGGTCCTTCTCCTTGTCGTAATTCTTGCGGAAGTGCGAGGTGTGGCACCAGGCACACTGGGAGTTCCAGTTCATCCCGCGTCCCAGCCAGTGCCCCCAATCTCCGGCGGCTCGTGTAGCGGCACCCTCGCGGCTCAGGCGGGCATCTGCCTCGAACATATCGAACCACTCCCGCTTTTCTGTATCCCAAGCGGCGCTCGGGGTATGCAGCCCTCCGTCTTTGCCCCATACAAGGTACTGAACAAGAGGCCTGCGCCCCAGTACAGAGTGCACCTTAAACTCGCGCTTGCTTTCTCCATCCCGCAGCAGCAGTTCGCCCGCGCGCGTGGTGGTGAAGCTCAGCTCGGAGTTGTGTGCGCTCATCTTTTGCCCATGGAACGGCTCGGAATCCAGCGCGGCATCCACCTGCCGGTAAGCCCAGGCGTGGTCGCTGCCTGCCCAGTCCTCGAACTCTTTTCTGTGGCAGGCTGCACATTGCAGGGAGATGGGCACGGCTTGCTGATTCCAATGCGCGCTGTTGCCGGTATACGGCTCCGCTTTCTGCCCCTCTTCGCAAGAGGTGCAGAGCAGCACGCAGGCAGGCAACAGCAGCTTTTTTCTCACGCCCGGCATTGTAGCACGTCTGCGCCCCCAAGGCAAGACAAATGCCATCTGCTCAACTATAGACTAAAGAAACAGGGCTCCCGCAGGAACCCTGTTTCGGAAAGTGTGTTGCAAGTTTTTGGCTTACTTCTCGCAGTAGGTGCGCACAGCAGCGGCAATGCGGGCGGACACATCCTCCGGCTCGCCTTCCTCCACTACATCAATCTGCACCACCTTGCCCTGGGCGCGGTAATGCTCCACCACCGGCACGGTAAGTGTCTCGTAGTCCTTGCGGCGCTTAGCGAACGCCTCGGGGTTGTCGTCGGTACGCACAATCATGGCGCCACCGCACTTGGGGCATACCTCCTCGCCGTTGCGGGTGGTCTCGCCGCAGGCAGGGCAGGCCTTGCGCTTGAGCATGCGAGCCTCGATAAGCTCGGCAGCCACATTCAGGTACACAACGATGTCCACACCCAGCCCCATGGCGGTCAGGTTGGCATCCAGCGTCTCGGCCTGAGAAACGGTGCGGGGGTAGCCATCCAGCAGGCAGCCGCAATCCTTGTTCTCGCCCAGCCACTTGGCCACAATGCCGTTCACTACTTCATCCGGCACAAACATGGCGGCATCCATGTACTTCTTGGCCTCCAGCCCCAGCTCGGAGCCCGCTGCTATCTCGGCACGCAGCAGCGCACCTGTGCTCAGCGGCTTCAGGCCATAGGTCTCGGAAAGGAAGTTCGACTGTGTACCCTTGCCGGAGGCAGGGGCGCCTACAAGTACAAATCTCTTGAGCGTTTTCATATTTCTTGTAAGATTGAGCTCTGCTGCCTTCGGCCGCAGTCGCTGCGCTTCATTATGCCCGATTTTTCCCGAATTTCAAGCCTAAAGTGTTACCTCTCCTTATTATTTACTCCTTTTTGTGAGTTAGAGGCAACTAATTGAACCTGCGCTTTGCGTCATAGATTTTTCTTGCTATCGGATGCAGGCACAAGTGCCGGCATAAGCTTTGCCACCCAGCGGCGCCGACTACCGAACCCAGTACTTAGTAGATTGTAGATTCCTTATGTCCAATACATTGCCGCAGCTGCTTTGTGAGTGGGTACCACGTAGCGGCTGCGTAGCAGGGTGAGGTCGCGGTGCCCCATTTCGAGCTGTAGAGCGGGGAGATTGCGGAAGTGGGTGGCGTGGTAGCTGGCGAAGGTGTGGCGGCAGGCGTCTGCCTGCCACCGGGAGAACCCGGCAGCGCGGCGTAGCTCGCGCCAGCGTTTCTGCCAGTTGCGCGGTATGGGGCGCTCCCACACTTCCGGGGGTAAGGTGTCCAGTCCACGCAGGGGCACTACGCGCCCGCCGCCGGTCTTGCTTTTCTGAGGGCGGATGATGACAATGCCTTCCTCACGGCAGAAATCGCTTTCCTGCAAGCGGCTCACTTCTGTGGGACGTATGCCGCTGTAGAGCAGTAGATTAAGCGAGAGCTGCATATCGCGGTGCTCAGGTTGCGCTGCAGTGGCTTTGAGCCGCTCCACCATAGCGGGGGTGAGTGGTTCGATAGGCTTCTCCGCCACGCGCGGTACCTCGATGCGCGATACAGGGTTGGTATCGCACCACTCCTGCCGTATGCCGTGGGAAAAGATGCTGCTAAGCACAGCGCGCCCTTTCACATAGCTGCTTTTGCTGTGGCCGAACGCACGTTGCAGGATATCGCGGCATTGCGCCGTGGTCATGGCTCGCAGGGGGAGCTCGCCCACGCCGGGCAGCTTGAGGATACGGCGCAGGTAGTAACGCAGGTCGCGTAGTGTGGTTTTGCGGCAGTCGCTGCGTGCCTCGATGCTTGCCCATCCCGCCTCTGCCAGGGTGCAAGTGCGCTCCCGCTGCGCCACAGCTTCCACACCTAGCTCAAGCACTTGCCGCAGCAGGCATATCAGCTCCCGCCGCCCAAGGCCGGCAGCTCGCTCCCCGAGCCGTTCGATACCCTCCAGTACCAGCCGCTCTGCATCCCGTCTGCTCACCACCTCGCCGGTAAGTAGACCCTTCTTTGTTGTATGTGAATCTGTTGTGCTCATCTTTGCTAAGGATTATGTCAAGAATAAAACTGTTTTTCGGATAAAAAAGATTGCCTGTGAGTATAATTCAGAGAGCGGAGGCGTGCAATGAAGAAAAAGCTGCGCCGTTCCTGCATAATTATGGGAAAATAGCCTGACTTTTGGCTAAAAAATCATAATCCTTAGCAAAGCTGTATACTGCTCTGGGGGAGTATCTGTCTTTTGTACCCTACTAACTATTCAATACCGGGCATATATGTCACAAACCAAAAAATCCGCCGCGAAGGGTGCAAGCAAGAAAACAATGATCAAGGAGGAACGCCTCGAGGATATTCTTTTCAGTTGTCGAAACCATTTGCGAGGACGCGCGCCCATGACGGATAAGCGTGACTTGCTCCTTACTCTGGTATTCCTCAAGTTTATTGGCGACCGATTCAATGCGCGAAAGAATGAGATTCTGCAGGAGAATAAAGACGATGCCGATTTCGCAGAAATTGCAGTAAAAACACCTTCTTTCTACAAGCAATCAGGTATCTTCTTCTTGCCCGATGAGTGCCTGTGGAGTGAATTGGTAAAGACTGAATCCCGCAATATGGCGGTGGCTTTCGATACGGCGATTGCCAAGCTCGAACAAAATGAGGAGAAGCTCCGCAACGCATTGCCTCAACAGATTTTCACTAAAACTGCATTGGAGCCCGGTGTCATCAAGTCGGTTGTGGATGATATCAATCGTATTGACCCTGCCAAATTTACGGAAAAGGACCTTATCGGACGCGTATACGAGTATTTCCTACAGGCCTTCTCCATCAATGCCGACAAGGAGGAGGGCGAGTTCTACACGCCACATAGTATCGTGGAACTGATAGCCTCCTTGATTGAGCCTTTCGATGGCACTATCTATGACCCGTGCTGTGGCTCCGGTGGCATGTTTGTGCAAAGTGCCAAGTTCATCGAGGCTCACGGCGGTAACACACACAATGTGACTGTTTACGGGCAGGAATCAGAGCCCAGTACCTTCCGACTGGCCAAGATGAATCTGGCCGTGCGTGGCATTTCTTACCACCTTGGCGATAAGGCGGCATCCACGTTCACGAATGACCACCATAAAGACAAGCGGATGGACTACATCATGGCGAATCCGCCTTTCAATCTGAAGAAATACTGGAGCTCTCAGCTGGATGATGACCCAAGGTGGGGTGACTATGGCACCCCGCCGGACAGCAATGCCAACTATGCCTGGATTCTGCACATGCTTTCCAAGCTGGATGCCCGGCATGGTGTTGCCGGTTTCCTGCTGGCCAATGGTGCGCTGGACGATAGCGACACCTTAGCCATTCGCCGCAAGCTGTTGGAGAATGACAAGGTGGAGGCCATCATTGTGTTGCCTCGTAATATGTTCTACTCCACCGATATCAGCGTGACTCTCTGGATTCTGAACAATAACAAGAAGGGCGGCAAGTGGCATGGTCGCCAGCTCCGCAACCGAGAGCATGAGTTCCTTTTCGTAGACCTCCGCACATGGAATACCAACATATACGAGAAGAAATATGTCGAGCTCATTCCCGAACAGATAGAAGCGGTTTGCCGAATCTACCACAACTGGCAAATGCTGGAAAACGCAGGCAAGCCTGCGACTTATGCCAGCCCGGAGTTATACTATTCTGCCGGAATCAAGGAGGTGGAAGAAAAGAACTGGAGCCTTGCACCCAGCCGATATATTGAGTTCGTTGACCGGGATGAAGCCTTGGATTTTGATTCGATTCTCCACGAAGTTGGAACTCAGTCAGCTGAGATAATCAAGCGTCAGACTGAAAATCAAAAGAAATTGATGGAGGCTTTTAGAACTCTTGGTTACGAAATCTAATGTCGCTCATGAAAATAGGGGATTTTATAGAGCTTGTAGATTTTAGAAATAGTGATAATGCGCTAGGCGTTAATTCTGTTCGAGGCATCTCTACAGATAAACGCTTTATCGCTACAAAAGCTAATCTGGAAGGTGTATCTCTTTCATCATATAAATTAGTGAAGCCTAAAGACTTTGCTTTCGTATCAGATACGTCTCGAAGAGGCGATAAGATGAGCTTGGCGTATAATTGTAGTGATGAGGTCTACTTAGTTTCTTCCATTTCAACGGTGTTTCATATTACGCAAGAACACAAGATTCTGCCCGAGTTTCTCTATCTCTGGTTCCTGCGTCCTGAGTTCGACCGGTATGCTAGATTTCATTCTTGGGGTAGTGCCCGCGAAACCTTCTCATTTGAGGATATGAGCCGCATAGAAATCCCGGTTCCGGATATCGAGATGCAGCGGCAGCTTGTCGATGTTTGGGAGGGGCTTAACGGACTTAAAGTTGACAATGATGCACAAGCCGAACCTCTCATGGCGCTGTGCTTGAGTTACCTCAAAAAGTTGAGGAAGGAATATGAGCCCGTTCCTTTAATCCATAAAATAGAATCGTGCGAAGGGCGAAATAAGGAAGGACTGTTGACTATTGAAAACGTGAGAGGAATAAGCATTGCAAAAGCCTTTATTTTCTCCAAAGCAAATATGGAAGGGGTACCATTAGGTAACTATAAAATCGTTCGTCCTAATGAGTTTGCTTTTGTGACAGTAACTTCCAGAAATGGCGAAAAGATTTCGCTTGCGTATAATGATTCGCAGGAAGATTATCTCGTATCAGCTACTTATGAGGTTTTCCGAGTTATTACAGATGATTTGTTACCAGAATATCTCTATCTCTGGTTCCTGCGCCCGGAGTTTGACCGATATGCTCGTTTTCACTCATGGGGAAGCGCTCGCGAAACATTCAATATGGACGACATGAAAAGAGTTTGCATACCTATTCCTGACAAGTCCATTCAACAAGCCATTGTCGATATTTACAAATGCGCCAAGGAAAGTAAAGCTATCTCCACCGAAGCGGAAAAGCTCCGCAAGGCGGTAGCTCCGGCATTGATTCAAAAAGCGATTCATTACTAACTACCCCAAAATCAGGAAATGAAAGGCAAATATTACGAAAGCGAGTACGAGGAATCAGTCGTTGAGCTCTTGCGGCAAGCCGGTTGGGATTATACCCATGGCAGTGATTTGCACAACCGCAAAATCACGGAACCACTGCTGTTGGAAGATTTGACCCTTTATCTTCATGAACGCTACGAAGACGCAGGGCTGACTGAAAGTGATTTCCGCCAAGTCATCGCCAATATTCAGAATGTCAGCGGCACCAGCGATTACTCCACGCTGAAGAAAACAGTCAATTTATACCGGGACGGCTTTGATTTCACTCCCTCTTATCCCGGTGCTCTGCCTCTGAAACTGGAATACATAGACTTTGAGCACCCGGAACGCAACTATTTCCGAGTTGTCAATCAGTTTGAAATGCTTCAGGGCCAGCAAGTCCGTATTCCGGATATGTTGCTTTTCATCAATGGCATTCCCGTCTGTATCTTTGAGCTGAAGAATCCCACGGATGCGAATGCGACCATCCGCGATGCCCATACTCAGATTACCGTTCGTTATCGCCGTGACATCCCTCTGCTGCTCAAGTATTGTGCCTTGGCTTGTATCAGCGATGGCAGCAATTCGAGGCTGGGTAACACCGTGACCAACTACGAGTATTTCTATGCTTGGAAGAAGGTAGAGAACGAGGATACGCCATCCAAGGGCGTGGGAGAGCTCCAATCCCTTATTCAAGGAGCGTTGACACCGACCCGCATACTGGAAATTCTTCGCGACTTCGTCTATTTCCCGGACACAGCCCCCGGAGAAGAAGAAAAGGAGATAGAAATCGTATGCCGCTATCCTCAATTCTTTGCAGCCAGAAAATTGCAGGCGCACGTATTGGAGCACCTGCGTAGCGTGGGCGGCGATGGTAAGGGTGGCACTTATTTCGGTGCAACGGGCTGCGGCAAGACCTACACCATGTTGTTCCTGTCTCGCTTGCTGGCTATGCGAAGCAAGCAACACCTCGGGAATCCCACGATTCTGCTTATCGTAGACCGAGAAGATCTGGAGAATCAGGCGGACAAGCAATTCAGCAAATCGACAGAATATCTGGGTAGTAATTCCGTGCGCACTATCAAGAATCGCGAGGATCTGTCCACCGAATTGACGACCAACAACGGCGGCGGCTTCTACGTGACCACCGTCCAGAAGTTCACTGAATCTACAGGCCTTCTCAGTGACCGAGCCGATATCATTTGCCTGAGCGATGAGGCCCACCGTACCCAGACCAACACGGGAAGCAAACTGGTTATTCGCGACAAACAGGATGATTCCGGCAACACTGAGAATCTGGGAGCCTTTATCTCATACGGCTTTGCCAAGTATCTGCGCGATGCCTTGCCCAATGCCACATACGTGGGATTCACCGGTACCCCCATTGACGAGACTATCCATGTATTCGGTGAAGTGGTGGATAAGTACACCATGCTGCAATCGCAGGAAGACGGCATCACCGTGCCGATTAAATATGACCCGCGACTGATTCGTGTATTCCTGAACAGTGAACAGGCCCGCAAGGTAGAGGAATACTATAAGCAATGCGAAACTGATGGCGCAAAGCCGGAGGACGTGGATAAGAGCAAAAAGGCCATGAGTAGTATGGATGTGCTGCTGGGGGATGAGGAT
Source organism: Akkermansia sp. (assembly GCA_045591805.1). Lineage (GTDB taxonomy): Bacteria > Verrucomicrobiota > Verrucomicrobiia > Verrucomicrobiales > Akkermansiaceae > Akkermansia. Next base: position 72,095 of record JAZNTO010000130.1, read on the forward strand.
ATTCTGCGCCGCTTGGCTACGGACATCATTCTCGACTATGAACGACGCTGCGATGAACAGCCGGATTGCTTGCTGAAGGCCATGGTGACGTGCAGCGAACGCCACATAGCCGTGAAGCTCTACAACATAATCAAGGAGCTTAAGCCGGAATGGTGCAAACCCGTGAAGTCCTTGAATGAAGAAGGTCTCAGTGCCGAGGAACTGAAAAAGCTCACAGCTGTGCCTTTTGTCAACGTGGTAGCCACAACAGGCAAGGATGACCCCATGGATATGATAGAGATCTTGGGGGATGATAAGCGTCGCAAAATGTTGGATAGGGAGTATAAGAGTGAAAGCTCCAATTTCCGCATAGCTATCGTGGTGGATATGTGGATAACCGGCTTTGACGCGCCTCCGCTGACTATGTTGTACAATTACAAACCGCTACAGAAGCACACTCTCATCCAGACCATCAGCCGCGTAAACCGTGTATACAAGGGCAAGGAGTTTGGCTATGTGATAGACTACGTGGGCATTCGTGAAAATATGAAGGAGGCCATGAAGCGGTATGGCGGAGATGGCGGCACCAAAGTAGAGGATATTGAAGCTGCTCACGATGTTGTAGCCAATCGGCTGGATATCTTGCGGAAGATGCTCCACGCGGTTGATTTTACACCTTTCTTTGGAGATAATGCTCTGGCACGCTTGATGTTCCTTCAGACTGCTGCCGAATACATCCTTGCGAATAGCGTTAAGGAAAAGGGCAAGACATCATTCGAGACGAGCTTCAAGGGGCACGTGCGCCGCCTGAAAAGTGCTTATTCCATTTGCAGCCCTGCCGGGGTGCTATCCGACGAAGAAACCGCATGGAGCCAATGCTTCATGGGAATATGTGCATTCCTGAGCAAAATCACTGATACCCATCTGGATGTGACCACTATGAATAAAGCCGTGGAGCAGATGGTAAGGGAAGCCATCATGTGCGGAGGCGTGGAGAATGTAATGGAACTGGCCTCTGTAGAGGAAAACATCTACGAAGAGAAGTTCTTGCAGGAATTGGAGAATGTGAAGCTGCCTTGCTCGAAGTTCCAAATGTTGGTGAAGCTGCTTAATCGAGCTATCAAGGAATATGGGCGGACCAACAAGGTACGAGCAGAGCACTATGAAAAGCTGCTGGCTCAGACCATAGACGAATACAACACCCGAGACAAGCTGGACTTCACCAACAAAGTGGCCAGAGATACGGTCGATGCCGTGAGCTCTGTGGTGGAAGAAAAAGTCAAATCCCTTACCGAGCAACTTTTGGAATTGTTCCGCGACCTTAACACAGACAAAGCCGAGTTCCGCAAGCTCGGTATCTCGTTCGAGGAAAAAGCCTTCTATGATATTCTCGTAGAGCTCCGAGACAAGCATGAGTTCGAGTACGAAGATTCCCGTTGCATTGACCTTGCTCGCAAGATTAACGAGCTGATATCCGATACCGCCATCTATGCAGACTGGCTCAACAATGACAATCTGAAGAGTAAGCTGTCCAGCAATCTGTTGAAGACTATCTACAAGGCCGGATATCCGCCGGAATGGAGTGAGGAGATATTCAACAAGGTGCTGGCTCAGGTCGAGAACTTCAAGCGCTATGAGTACAAGTCTTATGCTGAAAAATATCTCGAAGCCGCAGAGGAATAATCAAATGGCGTTTGGGGGGATAAAACAACCGGACTTGGCTATTAGTTCGACTTCTGTCTCGTGCGTTGTCTCTGATTGTAAGGCGAAAATGCATGTGGGCGGATTGCAACCTTTTTGCACCCCTGACAGTTTGCAACAGTAGCCAACAGAAAAACGAAAAGCGAGCAAAATCAACAAAACAGCCGCCTAGTTGGCGGCTGTTTGTGGTGTTTATGAGTCGGGGCGACAGGATTCGAACCTGCGACATCCAGCTCCCAAAGCTGGCGCTCTACCAGGCTGAGCTACACCCCGGTGCTGATTTTGTGTGCAAAATCAGGGCAAAAAAATAATGGCTCGGGACGGGATCGAACCGCCGACACGCGGATTTTCAGTCCGCTGCTCTACCAACTGAGCTACCGAGCCATTCTTGCAAACCGTTGTTTCCAACGGGGTGCGCCGCAAGTATACACGTTTTTGCGGAGCTTTGCAAGTAAAAAAAATGACTTTTTTTGATTTTTTTTATCGAGTTGGTTACAATGTGCTGAAAATCAGCATGGAGAGGTGGCGCGTTTTTTGGGGGCGCAGATAGGGATGGAGGCGACAAGGCATAGTTACGGGGGTATACAGAAAAAAAGAAAGCGAAGAAGTGTAAAAAAAGGTTGCAATGGAGCAGTTTTGGGGGTATACTGATGTCGCATGGTAGAAAATATCCTGTATATCGTAGCGGCGTATCTGATTGGTTCAGTTCCCTTCGGCTTTATCGCAGGGAAGCTCAGAGGTATCGATTTGCGCGAGCATGGCTCGTGCAACATAGGAGCCACGAATGCGGTACGAGTGTTGGGCAAGGCGTGGGGCATACCTGTTTTTGTGTGTGACTTTTTGAAAGGCATGTTGCCGCTGTGGTACATGAAGTGCCACTTGGGCGGGGAGGTAACGCAGATGAGTGCCTGCGATATGGGGTGGTTCTTGGGGGTGATGTTTGCGCTGGTGCTCGGGCACACGTATACCTGTTTTCTGGGATTCAAAGGAGGTAAAGGTGTGGCAACTACCGCGGGTTGCATGTTTGCGTTCTCGCTGACGGTGGGTGTTTCGATACTGGCGACGTGGATAGTGATGATGGTGCTGACGCGCTATGTGTCTCTTTCCAGCATGGTGGCGGGGCTGGTGCTGGTGCTCACGGCAGCGTGGGAGTTTTGGTGGCAGGACGGAGCCCTGAGCGTGGCGGATGGTATGGCGTTGGCGCTGTTGTTTGTGATATTTGCGCTGGTGGTGTACAAGCACCGCAGCAACATTGTTCGCCTGTGCAAGGGGACGGAACCGAAAGCTTTTTCTAAAAAATCCAAGTGATATGATACAGACTTTCAAAAAGACAGCTGTGATAGGTGGTGGCGCCTGGGGAACTGCTCTGGCGCTGACTGCGGGGTACAACGGGGGCGATGTCGTGCTCTGGACGTACCGCGAGGAGGAGGCCGCCGTGATACGCGAGACGCGCATGAGCCTGTGCAAGGTAGAGGGTGCCAAGCCGCTGCCGGAGAATGTGCTGGTGACCAGCAGCTGGGCAGATGTGGCGGGCGCAGATTTGGTGATTGTGGTGGTACCCAGTGTGGTGATGCGCAGCGTAGCGCAGAGCTTGGCCGGCGTGGGGCTGGCTGAGAATGCCGTGGTGGTGAGCTGCTCCAAGGGTATCGAGAAGGACACGAACATGCTGATGAGCGAGATTCTTGCCTCGGAGCTGAGCTGCCCGGTGGGGGCGCTTTCCGGTCCGAACCATGCGGAGGATATCGTGCTGGGGCTGCCGAGCCTGACCTTGGTGGGATTCGAAAATATAGAGCTTGCTACGGCGGTGCAGCACCGCCTCAGCACGCCTTACCTGCGTATTTACACCACTACAGATGTGGTGAGCATGCAGATAGGCGGGGCTATAAAGAATGTTTTTGCTCTGGCTAGCGGTATCTGCGCCGGGCTTGGGCTGGGTGACAATGCTCGCGCAGCTCTGGCTACTCGCGCCTTGGCAGAGATGACCCGCTTGGGCATGGCTCTGGGCGGCAAGATGGAGACTTTCATGGGCTTGTCCGGCATGGGGGATTTGGTGGTGACCTGTTACTCCGAGCATAGCCGCAATCTGACCGCCGGGCGCATGATTGCCAAGGGCGTACCGGTGGAGGAATGTCAACAGCGCATTGGCCAGGTGGTGGAGGGTATACCCAATACTGTGTCCTCGTACCAACTGGCGCGTAAGCTCAATGTGCGCACACCGCTCACGGATGCCATGTACGAGATTCTCTATAGCGGTAAGCCGGCGCGCCGCGCACTGGAAGAGCTGATGACGCGCGACCTGCGCGCTGAAAATGTGCAGGATTAACCCCGAGGGCGGAACAAGGATATTCCACGCAAGAGCCTATGCCTGAGTCTCCCGAAAACCTGTGGCTGGCAGAACTCTGGCTGGAGAACCGCGACCGCTTGGTGCGCCTTATCGCCACGCGTATGTCGCCGGTTTTGCTGCGCCGCATGAGCCCGGATGATGTGGCGCAGGAGACGTATCTGGCCTGTGGGCGGCGCATGAAGTTTTTGCGGGAGCATGAGGAGGTGCCCATGTTTGTGAAGCTGCGTAAGCTGGCCTTGCAAACTATCACAGACATGGAGCGGCGGCATTTGGCTGCCGGCAAGCGAGATGCTATGAAAGAGAGTACGCTGGCTGAGTCCGACAACGATGTGTCGGTGAACGCACTCTCCCGCTTTGCTGACTCTCTGGTGGGCCCCCGCACACACTTGGAGCGCATGGAGCTGCTGGAGCAGACCCGCCGTGCCATGCGCGAGCTGCCGGATACAGACCGCGAGATTCTGGAGCTGCGGCATTTCGAGGAGCTCAGCAATACGGAGTGCGCTGCCGCCCTAGGTATAGAAGTGAAGGCTGCCAGCATACGCTATGTTCGCGCGCTCAAGCGCATGAAAGATATCATGGAGCGTGTGGTCTTATGACGGCTGCGGAGAAGGATGAACTGGTAGCCGAGCTGGCAGAGGCGTATCTGGAGCGGGTGCGTGCCGGGGAGTTGCTGAATGTGGGGGACTACGCAGCCGATTATCCGGACTGCGAGTCCGATCTTTTGGAGCTGTTGCCGCTTATGCTGGATGTGGAGGGCTTGGGGCGTACCAGTATGCCCCCGGCCCCGGTTATGGCTCACTACCCTGAGCGCTTGGGCGACTACCACCTGCTGGAGCGTATAGGTAGTGGCGGCATGGGGACCGTGTTTCGTGCTCGCCAGGAGTCATTGGGGCGTGAGGTGGCGGTCAAGATACTGGCTCCTTCCTGGAGCACGGATGTGCGTATAAGTGAGGCTTTTGAGAATGAATCCCGCGTGCTGGCCGGGTTGCGGCATACCAATATCGTAGAAGTTTTCGGTGCAGGACACGAGGGGCGCTACAGATACTATGTGATGGGGCTTGTGCACGGGCAGGGGCTCAGTGCCGGGCGCCTGGGTGCAGCGTTCCCGGGAGTACGCTACGAGGAAGCAGTGGCACGCGTTGGCCTGCAAGCCGCCAAAGCGCTGGCTTTTGCGCATGCGCATGGGGTGATTCACAGGGATATAAAGCCCGGCAATTTGCTGTTGGGGGACGATGGCGTACTGCTGGTGAGCGATTTTGGTCTGGCTACGATATTGAACGCCGGGGAGGATGCTCCGCTGGTGGCGCAGAGCCACGATGGCACAGTGCGCTACATGGCGCCGGAGCGTTTGCGGGGGGAGGCGGACACATTTGCGGGGGATCAGTATAGCTTAGGGCTTACTTTGTACGAGTTGCTGCTGCGGCGCAAGGCATTTCGGGATGTAGAAGGAGGCCTGCTTGTGCAGACTATTTGCGCGGATTCCTTGCCGCCGCTGAGTGGGTTCGGTGAACTGGGGGCAGTGGTAAACAAGGCGATATCTTTCCGCCCTTCTGAGCGTTATGAGTCCATGCAGGCCATGGTAGACGATTTGCAGCGAGTGCTCAACAGCGAGCCGGTGAAAGCTTGCCGCCCGTCGCTGTGGCGGCGCTACAGACTCTGGATGCGACGGCGCCCGGCCGCTGCTGTGTGGAGCCATGTGGCTGCATGTCTGCTTGTTCTGCTGTATGCCACTATCACCTTTGCCTATGCTAGAGTAAAGCGTTCGCTTCTCAGTGAGAATGAGCAACGCGAGCGCGCGGAACTCAATGAGCAGATTGCGGATGCCTCCTTGCAGCGCATTTTCGCCTCCATGCTTTCGCACGGCAGCGGGAATGATGATTTTCTGCCCCCGACGCGTGCGGATGTGCGCTTGTTGCAGGACCTCATGCCATATTACGAGCAGTTGGCCACCCAGGCAGACGTCAATAGCGACAAAGTGACCGAGGCCTCTTCCATACTGGCTACCATCGCATTGCAGACAGGCGATTATGCTATGGCCGAGAAATACTTTCGCCGCGTGGCGGATACCACTCAGGCCGGTAGCTATGACCACGTAGTAGCCACGATAGGCCTTGCAACCGCCATTTATTCTACGGAGGATATTTCGCGGTACCGCGAGGCTCGTTTGCTGCTTACCGGGCTGGAGAAGCTTGTGCCCGCGAGCGCAGATTTTGAGACACACCTTGAGCTGGTGCGCGCCTTGCAGCTGGCTGCCCGCTATGCGCGCCGTACGGCTCCGGCAGAAAACGCCGCGCGTGAGCGCCGACAGGATGTGGCAGCCGCCGTGCTGGGACAACAGACACACCCGGAGGAGCGCGCCGCAGCATTGCTGGCTCGGCTTTTGCGGGAGAATCCCCGGCATTTCCGCGCACGCTTGTTGCAGGCAGAGCTTCTGCCCATGCTCCGAAATACATCTATTCGGGCACAACTTGCTCCCTCCGGCCAGACTTCGTTGTCCATACTCAACTCGCTTCTGGCAGAGCAACCTGATTCGGAGGAGCTCAAGCGAGCCTATGTACGCTTGGCTGTGGCGCCGCCTCGCAGAGATGCCACCGAAGTGCCGGATGCCGCAAAGGCGGCAGATTTTGCCCAAGAGCTGTTGGCGGCTTCTGCCGTAGATAGTGAGCTTATTATGCTTTTCCTTTCTGCGCGAGATCGCTATGCCCACACACTGGCTCAGAGTGGTAGAGAGGAGGAGGCTGTAAACCTGCGCGAGCAAACACTCGGCATCCTTTCTTTTGTTACTTCGCGCAGCGATTTCACACCGGCTATGCGCGAGCGCTTAGTCAAGTGGGTTGCCATGCACTATGTGCGAGGAAATGACAGCGCAAGACACGAGAAAGAGCTCAGAACGTTGATGAAAGATTTTGACGCCGAGCGTATAAAAACGCTTCGTGCGCGATTCCAACGCATGAGGCATGCGCGACACTCGCGCCCGACGCACCGCCGCGCGCACTACTACCGCAGCCGTAGTGCGCTGCCTCCTTCCGCTCCACATGCCGGAGGAAATTGATATTAAGCCTCGCCTGCCAATATAGAGAGTGTGAGTTTGCAGCGTTTGTCCGCGTAAAATGCCGCCAGCACCTCAGCGAAAACATCTCCGGGAGAAACGGCATCGAACAAGGTCATGCAGGAGCACACTTTTTTAGCATCTATGTTGCCCAGTATGGCTACTGCTTCTTTTTCCTTGTGTTGCAACAGGGCGCGGCTTATCTCCCGCAGACGCGCCCCCAGCAAGGGGTGCTCCAGATAGGTCTCTGCTTCCGCGCGATTGCATATGCCGTAGAAAAGTGCGTAGTAGCTGCGCCCCAACTCGCGAAGCTGGGGGAAGATGTACCAAATCCAGTGGCTTTCTTTGCGTCCGTTACGAATCTCTGCCAGTGCTTGCTCGTAGCCATCGTATGGCATGTTTTGAGCTTCCGTAAAGCGCTCGATATTGGAATTTTGCATAATGTGCGAATTATTGCTGCTGAGTCAGAATCTTTTCTGCAAGTTGCAGGATGTTGCCTGTTGGGGCGGTTACTGCGGGCAGGGGCTTGTTGATGAAGTCCAGCTCGAGTTTCTCCATTGCTTTGTTTTGAGTGGTGACGTGCTCCACGGCTTCGCCGTTGTTGGTGGTGACGGTGCGGATGGTTTTCTCGTGCTGTGGTTTTTCGCCGCTTAGTTCGCGGAGACGCTCTGCAAAGAACATCTGCCAGCGCGGCGCGTAGTAATGCCGCAGCAGGGCGGGGAATTGACGATGCGCGTAGTCGTTGAGTACGCTGATATCCGGCCGCCAGGTCGTGATGAGACGGAGCGCACTGCGCTGCATGGTTTGCTTATCTTCCTCCGTACCGGCTCGTTTGGCTGCACCTTGGGCGAAGTTGTGGTAGAGGAAGAGCTCCGAGGTGCTGAGTACGGCGGCGCAATCTTCTATCATGCTCAGGAAGGAATCGCTCTCTCTACGGAAAGAGGCTGCATCCCCGGCATCGAATGCTTTTTTGCAGCGTTCTAGCTGTACACGCGCGCGGTCTGCGAGCACTTGGCGGCAGAGGTCGGCCAGGTCGAAGCGGTAGGTGGGCAAGTCCGCAAGCTTGCTGCCTGCGGTTTTACCGGCTTTCAGGTACAGCTTGGCTGCAGTTTCGATAGCTTGCGGCTTGTAGTACATATCCGGCGCGGCCCATGTGGAGACTTTGCGAGCGGAGAGGGATGGGCGGGCACACATGATATTCTCCAGGCTGCCTTCGCGGCGTTTGTTGGGGGTGAAGATGCTGTTTGCCAGCAGGTGCAGGGCGGCATGGAGGTGTTGGTCTTTGCTGCCGTAGCGCGCCAAGGTGTAGCGCTGCAGGAACTCAGCGCGGTCTATCTGGCCCGTGGTGTTCATGCGCTCCCAAAGAAGCTCGTAGAAGAGCGGGTTTGTTTCCAAACCCTCCGATATCATACCTATGCCGATGGCACTGCTGCTCTCTCTCGTGAGATTCTCCAGTACATCCATGCCGCCGAACATGCCATGCTTACCTCCGAAATTCGAGAGTTCGCACCACACGAAGGGGCGCCCCGCGTAGTTGAAATCCACCCGTGCTTTCGGCGTGAGGTCTTTTTGCAGTGCCAGAATGATGGTGTGCTGCGGGGCTGTACCGGCCAGAAGTTTTTTGTCCGGGTTGTGTCCCCAAGCTTGGATGAGCCATTTGCTGCCGGGGACTGCTTGTTGCATGGCTGTCTGTACGGCGCGCGCTGCTTCATCCAGCGCAGTGTTGCCTTTTCGTCCACCTTCGTGGAAGAGGTCGCCACCGTAGGCCGCAGCGGTGGTGCCGTAGACGGCATGCAGGTGTTTGTACCAGAGCGCGGCTATGTCTGCAAAGGCCGGGGCTGTGGGTTGCAGCACGGCGGGGCGTGGGTAGCCGCACCATTTGCCCTGTGGCAGGATTTTGCCGTTCAGCCCGTCTTGCGGAAAATCATGCGGCAAGAAACCTACATAGCCTTGCAGCACCGGTTCCAGACCAAGGGATTTGAGGCGCTGAACGATGAACAGCCCCAGTTCGGCCTCGCTCTCGATGAGGGATTGGCTGACCGGGCCGCCCTCGCCCTCCAGATTTCCCATGTTCCACCAAGCAGCATAAAATGGAGAGGGGATGAACTTCCGTATCTTATCTGCCGGGTAGTCCAGCTCGTTGAGGAAGTTTTGCCAGACTTTCTCCAAACCGGAGGTTACCAGCACATAGCGCACACCATTGAGAGCCAGTAAATCCAGCTCGCGCTCCCAGCGTGTTTTATCCCAAGCGGCGCATGTGTAGCTCAGGGTACAGTAGTTGTATGCGTAGTTGAACGGTAAGGCTGCCGGCACCGGAATACTGCGGGTGGGCACCACAAAGGAGGCGCCGGCAGTACAGTCGCCGTTCCAAGAGAAATGTATATGAGCCACGCGTCGCAGGTAATAGCCGTAGCCGCGTATGCACTCCTGCACGCTTGGCGCGGAGATGCGGATGCTGTTGCCATGCCCCTCTATAACAGGGTACTGTAATTCCGGCGAAATCCGGAAGGAAACCCTGCCTGCATACTGCGGGGTCATTCGCTTTACCAGAGCTTCGGCCGGAGCCGTTTCAGGTGCGGCATAGGAAACATGTGCTGCAAGCGGCAGGGCGCATATTGCTGCAAGTATGGTCGTGTGGTGTATGTTCATATATGAAAAAGAGCCCGCATCGTTGTTCGAATACGGGCTTTTGGGGCTAAAGTTTTGAGAGAAATAGAGCTGTTACCAAACGAGAATGTTGGAGATGTTATCTGCGTTGTCGTGCTCTTTTGTCATGCCGTCTCCCTTGCCATCCGGCCCGAGCGAGAAGATATCGAAGTCCGGGTTGATACCCATGCCTGTTTTGCCGTCCTCGTCCAGAGCTTCGCAACCTAAGCGGTAGCGGATGGGTTGATTCCACGGGTCGAGAATAACATAGCGCTTGCCTTTGATTTTCTTTCCTTTGGAGTCCTTTCCGCTTACTTTGACTTTAATGCAGGGAATACCCTCCTCGCGCTCTTTGGCCTTAGTGTTCTCGATGACGATGAGCTGCCTGCAGTACGGCATACAGGTTCCGCCGCTTTCGTTCTTGTCCGGCTCTCCGTCGTTGTCTGCATCGCAGTACAAGGTAGAGTAGAGCACGGTGGCGCTCACTGCGTCTCCCTTGCCGTGGGGCAAGACATCGCCGCTATCTGCACGATAGGCGTTCATTGACTGGGAAAGCAGGTCTATGTGAGCCTTGGCTGTGGAGTTGAGCTGTTTGCTGTCCACCCATCCTTTGGCTTGCCACCCGAGGGCGGCAAGCGCGGCCAGAATGGCTATGGTCACAAGAATCTCGATGAGGGTGAAACCGGCCTTAGCACCGGAGCCTTGCAGTTTCATGTTGCGGGCTAGGGGGTTAGACGCTCTCCATAATCTTCATCATCGGCATGAACATAGCCAGCACGATACCACCCACGACAACGGCAAGGAACACAATCATAAGCGGCTCCAGCATGGCCGTGAGGGCAGTTACGCTGTTGTCCACCTCTTCATCGTACACCTCCGCCACTTTCATGAGCATATCCGGGAGCTGGCCTGTCTCCTCGCCTACGTCCACCATAGAAATCATCATGGGCGGGAAAATATTGGAGGCCGCGCTCATGGGAGTCACGATGGATTCACCCTCGCGCACGGAGTCATGAATTTTGTTCACGGAGTCTGCCACAACTACGTTGCCGGCGGTGTCGCGGGTAATCATGAGAGCTTGCAGGATAGGTACACCGGAGGAAACGAGCGTGCCGAAAGTGCGCGAGAATCGAGCCACGGCATTAACGCGGGTGAGATGCCCAAGCTTGGGAATCTTGAGCATGAGGTTGTCCATAGCGCGTGCTCCTTTGGGGGTACGCTTCCAAATGCCAAGCCCGGCAATGGCGGCAATCAGCACAATGATGAACAGCACCGCATTCGGGATAAAGGGAACCAGTGTGCATGCCATGCAACTGTCCGAGAACCCGAACACGAATTCAGAAAGAGCCGGCAATTCCATTTCCTGACCTTCGAACATTTCCTTGAATTTGGGCACGATGACCAGCATGAGGAAGATAAGGATACCAACGGCAATCACCATGATGATGAGCGGATATACCATGGCAGATGCCACTTTGCCGCGCAGCTTGTTGGCCTTTTCCTGGTATTCTGCCAGACGGTTGAGTACAACTTCCAGCACACCGCCAATCTCACCGGCCTTCACCATGTTGACGAAGAGGCGATTGAACATTTTGGGATAGGCGGAAAGCGACTCGGAGAAAGTAGAGCCGCCTTGCACGGACTCGCCGATGGCTCCGATGGTGGCACGAAGGTTCGGATTCGGCTCTTGCTTGTTGAGCACATTGAGACTCTGGAGAAGAGGAAGCCCGGCATCGATAAGCGTGGCGAGCTGGCGGGTGAACACCATGAGCTCTTTCTGGCTTACCTTGCCACCGGCCTTGCCAACTTTTTTGGCTCCGTCTCCTTTCTTTCCCTTGCCGCCTTTCTTCTTTGTTTCTTTGGCGGCCGAGGGTTTGGCGCCTTTTGCTGCCTCCTCGCATTCACGGAGAAGCAGCCCCTGAGCGCGTATCATCTCTGCGGCTGCTATTTTGCTGTCCGCCGTGATGATGCCGGTTTTTTCTACGCCGTTCTGGTCCAGCGCGGTATATTTGAAATTAGGCATAATATCTGGTGTAAGTTTACGAAAAATGGATGTGTTACGTATAGAAGATAGCAGAAGAATCTTGCGGCGTCAAGCTAATTAAGTGTACTTAAGCACTTCTTCGATGGTTGTATTGCCCTCAAAGATGTTCTGAATGCCGTCCTCGCGCAGGGTGGTCATGCCCAGCTCGATGGCCTTTTGGCGCAGAACAATAGAGGGAACGTTCTGGGTGATGAGCTCTCGAATCGGATCTGAGGCGTTGAGAAGCTCGTGAATACCTTTTCGTCCCTTATAGCCGGTGTTGGCACACTTGTCGCAACGGGCGCCGGTGAAGAACTGCTGCTGCCCCAGAAGGGCGGGGTTGATTCCCAGCTGGTTGAGCAATGTGTTGGAGGGCTTGTACGGGGTCTTGCAGTACGGGCAGATGGTGCGCACAAGTCGCTGTGCCAGAACGCCCAGTATGGTGGCGGAGAGCAGGAAGGGCTGAACCCCCATATCCACAAAGCGAGTCACGGCACCGGCCGCATCGTTCGTGTGCAGGGTGGAAAGCACCAAGTGGCCGGTCAGAGCTGCCTGGATGGCAATCTGCGCGGTATCTTGGTCTCGAATTTCGCCCACCAGAATGCGATCCGGGTCCTGACGCAGGAAAGCACGTAGCACACGCGGGAAGGTAACGCCGATTGCTTCGTTGATGGGGACCTGTACGATGCCGTCGATATCGTATTCCACGGGGTCTTCGGCGGTGAGGATTTTTGTATCTACCGTGTTGATTTCGCGCAGAGCGGCGTAAAGGGTGGTGGTTTTACCGGAACCGGTAGGGCCGGTTACCACAAAGATGCCGTTGGGCTTGTTGACGGTATCTACGATATACTCGTGGAGCTTGGGGGAGAGGTTCAGGTTGTCCAGGTTGAGGCTGACGCTGTTGCGATCCAACACACGCATTACCACGGATTCGCCGTACTGGGTGGGCAGGGAGTTGACACGCATATCCACGCCGCCTTTACCCATTTTCATGACGATACGTCCATCTTGGGGGACTCGACGCTCGGCGATGTTCATGCCCGCCATCACCTTAACACGGGAGATGATGGGGTTTGCCAAGTAGGCAGGTGGGGGTGCCATCTCGTACAGAGCGCCGTCCACGCGGTAGCGAATCTTAAATTCTTTCTCGAAAGGCTCTAGGTGAATATCTGAGGCTTTTTCCTTGACCGCTTGCTCGATAACAAGGTTGACGAATTTGATGATGGGGGCAGCATTTGCTTCGTCCGTACCATCGCTGCTGCCTACGCTCATGCCATCCAGCTCGCCGAGCAGGTCGCCCATGGCGGCATCTGCACCGCCGTAGAACTCGCTCACACGGGCGCGCACCTCGTAGTCTGCGGCGACATACAGGTAGACATCCCGGTTGATGGCGATACGCAAATCATCGATAGTCTGCGGGTTAAGCGGATCTTCCAAGCACACGTAGAGCCCCTCTCCCTCTCGATATTCTATAGGGAGTGCTCCGAGCATGCGTGCCTGCGGAGCCGGAATCATGGCCAGCAGCTCCTCGCTCGGGACAAATCCCTCCAGCGAGATAAACTGTGCACCTACTTCCGTGGCAATAACGCTCCAGAAATCCTCCGGGCCGCCGATGACGCCGAAGTCGATAAGTGTTTCCCAGAGTTCCTTGCCGCTGTTGGACATTTCTTCTTTCACGTCCCTAGCGAGGGACTTGTCCATGATGCCGTTGTTGATGAAAACCTCAAGTGCAACGTTCGTATCCATATCAAAAATTCAGAAAAGTGTTTGGCGTTTTATAGGTGCGAGTATCAGCTTGCATCGCCGGTGGTGACGCGGATAACTTCCTCCGCCGTGGTACGGCCGGCCAGAACCTTACGGATGCCGTCCTCGCGCAAAGTGCGCATGCCAAGCTCTCTGGCACGCTTGCGCAGCTGGGCGGATGTGAGGTTGGAGTTGATGAGTCCACGCACATCGTCCGTGACTTGGAAGATTTCGAAAATGCCCATACGGCCGCGCATGCCTTTGCCCTTGCACTTGTCGCAGCCTCCTTGTTTCGCCACCATGACGGGGCGGTTGATGTCGATACCGAGCGTGCGCGCTTCCTTCTCTGTGAGCCTTCCTTCCTGTTTGCAGTTTGCGCAGAGGCTGCGGCAGAGGCGTTGAGCCATGACAGCTCGCACCGCCGAGGCGATAAGGAAGCGGTCTACCCCCATATCTGCCAGACGAGCTACGGAGGAGGGGGCATCGTTGGTGTGCAGGGTGGAAAGGACGAGGTGACCGGTCATGGCAGCTTGGATGGCGATGCCGGCGGTCTCCCCGTCTCGAATCTCACCTATCATGATGATGTTCGGAGCCTGACGAAGCATGGCGCGCAGAGCCGCAGCGAAGGTCATGCCGATTTCCGTGCGAATCATGACCTGATTGATACCGGCCATTTCGTATTCCACCGGGTCTTCCGCCGTGATAATCTTTTTATCCGGGCGGTTCAGGTGGTTGAGGCAGGCGTAAAGGGTGGTGGTCTTACCGGAGCCTGTCGGGCCGGTTACCAATATCACGCCGTCGGGCAGGGTGACCAAGCGGTCGAATGTTGCCTCGTCGTCGGAGAGGAAGCCGAGCTGCGGCAGGCCGAGCGCCAGAGCGGATTTATCCAGAATACGCATCACCACGGATTCGCCATGGTTGGTGGGTACGGTGCTAACACGCAGGTCGATGTGGTTGCCGTCCCTCAAATCCAGCTCGATACGGCCATCTTGCGGTACGCGTTTCTCCGCGATACTCATGGTGGTACTCATGACCTTGAGGCGTGCCACAATAGGACCGAGCAGTTTCTTGGGGTGGTTTGCCACCTCTACCAAGCGACCATCCACGCGGAAGCGGATTCGCACACGATCCTCCATGGGCTCGATGTGAATATCGGAGGTGCGCATCTCGTGAGCATCGTTGAACATGTTGTCCACCAGCTCGATGATGGGTGCCTCGCCATCTCCCTTGGCGTATGTTTTTTTCTCCGGGTAATACTTGGCTATGGCTTTCTGCAGACCGATATCGGAGGCTACAAAGAAAGTAATCTCCCGCCCCAGAAATTGCGGCAGGCTGTCGAGTGTCTCCATGGCGAACGGGTCGGAAATAGCCACTTGCAGGGAGTAGCCGTCATCACCGATGGGCAGGAAGCCGACACGGCGAGCCAGCTCTCCGTTTACGCCGGCTATAATGTTCGGGTCTACCTCAAACGAGCTGAGATCCACATACTCCATGGCAGAATTGTATGCTGCCACCTGAGCTATGTATTCTGCCGTCAGGTATTCATTCGTGATGAGGTGGTCGATGACACTATCCAGAGGCGAGAGCTCGGCGCGAATGGCATCGAGCGTGCCGGAGTCAATGGCTCCGGCCTCTACCAGAAGATCCAGAAGATAATTTTCGTTTGAGTACACGGGATGGAGAATAGGTAAAGTATTACGCGACGCGGGGCACGGTGAGAGAACCGCGCCTTTCTCTTACTCTACACCATATTTCCCGTGACGTCAATCCTACTTTTTTGAAAAAGCTTGTTTTTTTGCTTTTTTTCAGAGTTTGGAGAGGTCTAGAATACTCACGCCGGTGTCCGGCGAGGCTATGGAGACCTTATCTATAGCTGAGCCTTTGTTGCAGTATGCGGCTAGTTCTGCTCGGTTGCGCAGGCGGAACATATAGGTGGTTTGGGTGCCGTTTTTTTGAACGGAGACGGGTTTGCCGACTTTTGCACTGAGTTGCTCGATGCTCATGCCTCGCGAGAGAAGTTGGCGTACCTCTTGCGCTGTGGGGCGAGCGGCGTCTTTTTTCTCGTATTTCTCCAGCCATTTTTCAGGGGAGAAGCGCAGGAGGGTGTCGGCGCATTTTTGCAACTCTCGTGCGCGCCCGGAAGCGACAAGCTGTTTCGCACTGCGCAGGCGCACCGGAATGTCAGTGGCCGGGGTGGATGTGAGCGAGCTGAACAGAACACATGCTGCCAAGTAGCTGCCCTCTTTATTGGGGTGGGATAAATCCTTGGTATGGAGTGCGCGGTTGGGGTGCTTGCGGTACCAGCGGCGCCAGGCTTCGCCCACCGGGGCTACGGTGGCTTTGTTCTCCGTGGCGGCACAGCAGTATGTGTGTGTTGTGTCGTCCTGCATGGTGGTTTGCAGGCGGGGATTGCCGTTTACTTCTGCTGCGTGAGCCCAGGTGATGAAGAGAAGGACTTTTGTTTTGCTTTGCTGTGCGAGCCTGCACCATTGTTTGACTGACTCTCGAGTTTCAGCGGGATTGTATGCCGGTGTCTGGCTCTGGTCTTGCAGTACCACCCAGTCGTAGTTTCCCCGGGCAAGCTTCTGTGCTGCCTGGGCATGCTGCGGAGAGTTCAGGAATCCGCGTAGGCTCATAGCCCCTGCTGTGTAGGAATCTACCTGCATGGGGGTATCGGTAGCCTCTGCCATAGCCTGCACGATATCGGGCAGATTGTTGTAGTATGTGTAGCTGTTGCCGATAAAGAGAACTCGCATTGTTTCTGCCGCCTGTATTGAGCAGAACATACAGACAAGAATAAGCAGGTGGGAGAAGAGGCAGTGCATGGCGGTCAGTGTATGATGAGATGGGGGAGGCTGAGGTCGTGCGCTTCTGTGGGGAGGGTGGCTAGCAGCTGCTCAGCAAAAGCCGCAGCTACCCATGCCGCTTTCGCACAGCGTGGCAGGTAGCGGTCGTAGTAGCCTCCGCCGTAGCCTAGGCGTGCTCCCTCTCTTGTGAATGCAATCCCGGGCACGAGTATCAGGTCGAACGCCGCAGGCGGAACGAGTGGCAGCTCCACAGCCGGAGCGGGGATACCCAGAGCGCCCGGGCGCAGATCAGCGTCTGGCTGTTTTACTATGTGAAAGTGCATTTCCCCGCGGCGTGCGCAGCGTGGAAAGGCATAGCGGTGCTGAGGATATTCTTCGAGCAGGGGGAGCAGATTTACCTCGTGCGGCAGCGCTGCGTAGAGTGCTATGGTGAGCGGGCGGGGAACAAGGAGCCACGGAGCGAGAGCCCGGCGCAGAGCGGCAGAGCGAGCGTTGCGCTGCTCTGCCGGCATGGCTCGAAGTTTTTGGAGTACGGTTTGCCGCAGCTCGTGTTTCTGCTCCGTAGTGTTCATTTACTCTGGTTTGCGCCCGAAAAGTGCCAGCATGCGGCCGGTCTTGCCTTTTTCGATGCGGTAGGAGTAGAATGTTTCTGTATTGGCGGCGGTATCCAGCCCACTGTCTACGATATTCTCCGGCTGCAGACCGGCAGCCTCTAACTGTGCCTTGATGGCACCGGGTATGTCCACCTCATAGTGCGGCGGGCGGATGCAGGGGGATATGACGGCTAGGCAGTTCTGTGCCTGTACTCCCAGAGTTTTGCGCATGGAGCGAAGTAGCTCTCCTACGATGTTCTGCTGCGTGCCCAGTTTGCCGGAGTGCACCAGCCCTCGGCAGCCGGTTACTGTGTCGTATACCCACACTGCTGCACAGTCTGCCACATAGATACCCAGGCAGCAATCTGCCTTACCGCCGCAGAAGAGGCCGTCCACTCCCTCCACCGGGAAGGAGCAGCCTATATCCCCCACCAGAGCCACTTTGTTGCCATGCACTTGCTGGGCGCGGCGCAGCATTTTGGGGGCTATGCGGCCCTCTTTCAATACTTGTTCGTGCGTGGGGGTAAGCGCAGAGATGACCGCCGCACGGTCTGTGGTAAGCTCCACTCCCGGGATGCGGGTGATAAAACGGGCGAAGTTCTCGGGGAATGCGTTCAGGCGCTCCAGATAGGCGGGACTGTAGGTGCTCATGATTGTACGGGGGAATGAAAGTTTAGTGAGAAGCTGCCGCTTTGCCGCTGTGGCGGGAAATGACGCCGCGAGCTTTGCCGGTGCGTTCTGCGTTATCTTCTTCTGCCAGTAGCTTTGCCATGTCGCGGGCTATGTTGCCACGCATGCGCTCGATAAGCTCCAGCCCTTGTTCTGTGATGCGTACCATGATTTTGCGGCGATCCGCTGCTGCGGTAAAACGCTTGAGGTGCCCCAGCTCCTGGAGCTTATCCACCATGCCCGTGGCGGCGGCGGTGGAGTGCCCCATCATGCGGGCTATGCTGCTCATGGAGAGGCTTTCTTCCTCGGCCAGATATGTCAGCAGGAAGAACTGCGGGTAGGATATTTTGTCCTGCGTCAGCTCCGGGGAGAGCTTCAGGATGCAGTTGCGCTGGGAGAAGAGCACAAAGTCGGCAAGCTGCTGGGCTTCCGCTGCGGTGATGTTCGGTTTTGTGGAAAGAGTGGGTTTCATGTCGTGTAAGTGTTGTTTCGGTTACCTCGATATTACGGTTTTACTGACATTTTGCAAGCACAAAATTTCGGTGCCCTTTCCGCCTGTTTGGCTCGTTTCGGGAATCTGGCACGCTTTGGCGAGAGAGGGTACTATATCTTGTGTTTTTTGGTGTGAAAAATATTTTTGTCATTGATGCCCGCAGAGCTATTTCGCACAGCCCCGGCATCCCCCCACTTCGAGCATTGTCCTCGCATGTTGTTGTTTCTGTTTCATTTTCTGTATTTTACCACGCCGTTCCCTGTCAAGAAATTGCGCAGGGACGCCGGAGCAATAGTTTTGTTGCTTTAATGGGGGGATGGGGCTATACTCCTGCGCTGTCGGCTGACTGTGGGTAGTCCACTATGCTCGCATCGGCCACCGCTTCATGTGAAGCAAAAGCCGATGGGACTTCTCTTCCTATCACCAACCAAACAATCCAACCTAGAAAGGAAACAAATACTATGTGTAACAACACTCCCGATAACCTCACTCCCGGTGAGGATGGCGTGCAGGAGCAGAACTCTTGCCCCAAAACTACCCCCATGGGTAACACCCCCGTGGCCACTCCTTGTGACCACACCCCGGTAATCGATGGC
>JAZNTO010000131.1:0-8273 GCA_045591805.1 Akkermansia sp.
GGGGGGGTCAACCGGCGGAGCCAAGGCCGTTTCGCAGGAGGCGGAACAGCGCCAGCGTGCGCGGCCAGTCTGCGGGGGAATCATCGCTCTCCGGGAAGAGGCGCCCCTCCGGTATGCGGGCGTAGCGTTCCGCGGCTCGAGAGTGGGCGAGCTCGCGCAGACCCACAGAGAAGGTAGCACCCAGCGCCAGGAACTCACGAGCAAGCTCGTGCGGCCCATTCCATGCGTGCAGGTGGATGCGCGGCAGAGTATTGCAGCGTGCACGCTCCTGCAAGAGGCGCAGCAGCTCGGGCCAAGCGCGCACACCATGCAGATGCACGCGGCGCTCGTGGCGGAAAGCGGCTCCCAGGTGTACCTGCAGCAGGAGCGTTTGCTGCTCCAGCGTGGCGCGGTGGCGTTCCGAGGCATCCAAACCGGTCTCTCCCACATCCGCCTGCGGGTAGCGGGAGAGCCAATCATCCAGCGCAAAGGCGAGTTCCGGCACCTCCTCCTCGTGCGCATGCCAAGGATGCACGCCAAAACAGGGGGTCATGCCGGCTGTTGCAGCAATGCGGGGCCAGTCCGCACGAGTTACGGCGCAGATGCTGCCGCCGGCAGAGTTCGGATGGTGTGTGTGGTAATCTTTCATGGTGTGCAATTTAGTAGCGGCAAAAAGCGGGGGGTATGTTGCGCGGTCTAATTCTTGCTCCAAACCTCCTCTGCATAGCTGAAATACGGCTTTGAGCGTTCTATAGTGGGCGCCCCAATGATGACGTGGTCCTGGAAATTGAGGCAGAGGATATCTGCGGATTGTTTCATGGTGCGGGTAAGCTCATCGTCCGGCTTGCTGGGGGTGGAGTTGCCGCTGGGGTGGTTGTGCACCAGGATGAAGCGAGCGGCATTGTGGCGCATGACAGGCGCAAACACATTGCGCGGGTGCACCATAAGCCGCGTAAGCGTACCCGTGGCAACACGTTCCTTGCGTATGAGCAGGCCTCGAGCATCCAGCAGTAGCAGCACCAGTGTCTCCTGCTGCTCAAAGCGCAGCTCCCCCACCAGCAGGTTGTAGACATCCTTGGCTGTTTTCAGACAGAGGCGCTCTATGCTCTCTCTCGCAGCACGCTGCCCCAGCTCAAACACGGCGGAGAGTGTAGCCGCCTTGGCGCGACCCACGCCCTTGTGCAGGGCTACTAGAGCATCTACATCCATAGAACCTAGAGCCGCCAGCGAGCCGGCAGCACGTTTCATGCGGGCAGCCAGCTCCAATACATTGCAGCCGGGTATTCCGGTGCGCAGAAAAATGGCCAGCAGTTCTTCATCGCTCAGGGCAGCGCGCCCCAACTTGAGCAACTTTTCGCGCGGCAGGGAATCTTCCGGCAAGGATTTCAGGCGGGTATCCTCGGCAGGGGCGGCTTCCGGTTCTGCACTCATCATACGGAGGGATTCTTTAAGCAGCAAAGCCCACTCATCTGCTACTGAATGGGCTTTGCCTGTTATCTTTGTTGCGTGCTACGGATTAGGGCAGCTCCATCATATCGCGCACAATGTAGAGAGACTCGCGAAGGATGGGATCCAAATTGGAGGGGTAATCCACCTCCTCTTCCAGAGCCTCCTCCGGATCCTCTGCGGACTCCATGAACTTGTCCTTATCCTCCTTGCTGGCAATGGGAAGCGTACCAGCCTTCACATCGTCCAGAGTAAGGCGGTAGATGGTAAGGTTGCGGGCATCCTCTGCTGCCATCTTCGCATAGCGGACTTTACGCTCCTCGTTCTGGGTTTTCTGTCGCTCGCGCAGGGCGGCATCCTCCTTCTGGCGGGTTGCCTTGTTGAGCGAATCGCTGTTGGCCTCCGTCACCCTGCGGCGATAGTCGATAAACCACTTGCTATACTGCAAATCCTTATCCGCCGCCACACGAGCAGCGCTTCGTTTGCGCAGCTCGGGCAGGATGCGTGCCAGACGCGGGTTTTTCACATAGTGTGCTGCGGGGGCAATCTCATCGTAGGGCATCACATAATCCTGCTCAGCCTCACCCAGCGGCAAAGCAGCTGTAGACATAGGCAGCACGATATCGCTCTCTACCCCCTTGAGCTGGGTGGAAGCACCGTTGATGCGGTAGAACTTCTGCACGGTCACTTTTATCATACCGGCACCCTCTTGGGAAGCGAAATAGGGCAGGTAGTCCGACAGGCTGCGAGGCACCTGCACCGTGCCCTTGCCGTAGGTAGCCTCATCGCCCACCACTACGGCACGACCATAGTCTGCCATGGCTCCGGCAAAAATCTCGGAGGCGGAGGCGCTGAGCTTGTTGGTGAGAACAACGACATCGCCGTGGAAAAGGCTACGTCCGCTCACCGTAAGGCGCTCCACATGGCCACGGGAGTCTCGCACCTGCACCACTGGACCTGCACCGGTGAAGAAGCCCACCATCTTGCGCACCTCATCCAGCGAACCGCCGCCATTGAAACGCAAGTCGACCACCAGCCCCTTCACGCCTTCCTTGTTCATGCGTTGCAGCAGTTTACGGACATCCGAAGCGCAACGCACATCGCCGCTGTCCAGGTCTATGTAGAAGGAGGGCAGAGTCAAGATGCCAATGCGGTAGGGTTCCTCGCCGGGTTTGTGCACATCCACCACCTTGGCGCTGGCCAGAGATTCCGACATCGGCACCTCATCGCGCACGATTACCACCTCTTTCTGCTCACCGCTCTCTGCACTAAGCACGCGCAGTTTCACAGAGACACCTTTCTTACCACGGATAAGATCCACCACCTTATCGATGCTCAGGTACATGATGTCCACCCAGTTCCCATCGTTGGCGGAATCCACGGCCACGATGCGGTCTCCGAGCTTCAGCTGGCCGTTTTTGGCAGCCGGACCGCCCTTCACAATACCCTCTATGCGGGTAGAGCCATCGTCGTCCTCGCGCAGTTGAGCACCAATCCCCACGATGGAGGCCTTTATCATATCCTTGAACCGCTGCTCCTCGCGAGCGCCCATGTAGTCGCTATGCGGGTCGTAAGTGCGCGCCACGGCATTGAGCAAGGTGGACACCATATCCTCCGTATCGGCCTCCTGCACCTCGTTGCGCAGGCGCTTAAAGCGGGCTTGCAGTTTCTCAGCCACAGGTTTCTCGTTTGCGTTGGGATCGGGCTTGCCCTTCTCCTTTGCCAAGCGAGTCACATTTTCGCGGCGTATCACCTCCGTGAGCACCATATCGTCCACCATATCCCGCCAAGCCTGGTCCAGCGCGGCATCGTTCGCAGAGCGGGGCAGCTTACGGCGCGTGCGGGGGGTACTGCGGTTCGTATCGAAAGCCGGCATCTGCTTGCTGTACTCGGCCAGCATCTTCTCCGCCTCGTTTATGCGACGCAGAGCGCGGGTGGCATACTCCGTGTGCAACTCCACGGCCAGAGTGCGGGTCTGGCCGGCCAAGAGATAATCGCCAAAACTGGAGGCGTACTTCTCGCGCAGGGCGTTCACATCTGCAGCGGTAAAGTAGAGGTGCTGCGGATCCACGCTCTGCAAGTAGCAGTCCAGAAACTTCTCGTACATATCCTGAGAGAAGCGGGCACGGGAGAAATGCGCATTTTGCAGCACCAGCGAAAATTGCTTACCTATTTGGTTGTAGTCCGGCGCAGCATAGCCAGCGGAAGAGCACGATGCCAGCACAGCCGTAGCGGCGGATGCCAGCACCCCCAAGCGGCGGGACCATTGTTTGAAATGATTGTTAAACATACTCTGTTATCTGTAGTGTGATGAGCAGATGCCTTGCGGCACCTCAGAAACTCGACTTATTTTACTTCAGTTGTGCGCAATGTCTATCTAAAATAGTGTCAACAAGCCAAACTTTTCCGGTGTTGCAAACAAGGGAAAGCCCCTTTCCGCGTGTTTTCCGAACGGAAATGCGGAAAGGGGCTGGAATTCTGTCGCGAAGTGTCTGCAACCGGCATCAGGCCTTGCGGCTCTTGCGGGTGGCACGCACCTTCACCATCTTGTAACCCATGGCACCGGCCATAGCGGCAATCTGCTCCTCAAGCTTGGCACAACGAGCTTTCATCTCCTTCACGGAGCTCTCAAGATGTGCTGCCTTGATCTTGGCCTTGCGGGCGTCATTCTTCAGGCTGCGGGTGCCGGCGGCGGAGGAAGCAGCGGGCGTGCTCTTGCGGCGCCCCTTGGGCTGCGGCTGGAAACGAGCCAGCATAGCCTCCTCTGCCTGCTTCTTCCACAGGGAGATAAGAGTGGCTGCAATGCCTTTCTCCTTCGACACTTTCTGAATGGTGGTTTTCTTGGATAATACGGCCTGTATTATCTGCAACTTCTCTTCCGGTGTGTAACTGGTTCTATCTTTCATGAGAAACAATTATGTTGTGTGGTGAGCAGAGTTTAACCCTTTTCCGCTGTCATGACAAGACTTATTTTGCATTTTATCCCATTTTTCATACATAATTATGACATATTCCCTACTATTCCGCTTCCCTACGCGCATTTCGAGGCTTATTTTCTGACTTTCCACCTTACAGAAACATGCTGCAAGCCGTGGCTTCCTGCCCCTTAACTGCCGGCGTCTTTTTATCAAAAGAGAAGACACCGCACCATAAAATACCCTGTGTTGACACAACGCAATCTTGCGCCCAAACACGGATATGCATAAAATAAGTGAGCGACATAGTATAACCAACAACAATACCCGGGCTGCAACACACACAACCGGGAAGCTACTGGAAAACGTAATATGAGAATACTGATTTTCGGCGGCAGCGGGCGCACCGGGCAAATTCTGTGCCGCGCTGCCGCAGCAGCAGGGCTGGAGGTACTGGCACCCACACACGCGGAATGCGACCTGCTACAGGCAGAGCGCGTGAGCGATATGGTGCTGAGCAGCGGAGCCGCCGCAGTGGTGAACTGCGCGGCTATAAGCGGCTTGGAAGCCTGCTTGGGCGACCCGCTCTCCGCCCACCTGGTAAACGCCGTAGCTCCGGCGGCCATGGCGCTGGCCTGTCGGCACACAGGCGCACGCTTCGTGCATCTTTCCACAGACTATGTGTTGGAGGGGCGGCGCCCCGGGCTTAAAAATGAATCCGGCCGCTGCAAACCGGCCAACACATACGGCGAGAGCAAGCGCGAGGGCGAGCTGCAAGTGCTGGACGCATTACCGCAAGCGCTTGTACTGCGAGTCTCTTGGATATGCGGCAACCCGCAAAAACCCGCCTTTGCAGAGACAGCCGTGCTCCGCGCGGCAGAAGGGCAGCCCCTCGCAGCCATAGCAGACAAATACTCGCTCCCCACAGACGCGGAGGACATAGCCCGCATAGTACTGGCGCTGCTGCCACGGCAGGAACATGGCATATTGCATGTATGCTCCGGCGGGGAGCCTCTTAGCTGGCACGCCTGTGCCACCTTGGCGCTGCAAACAGCCGTACGCGCCGGAGCCCTGCCCCGCATGCCCGAAATCCGGCGCCAGCTCTTAAACGAGGCTACTTTCTTCCGCGCTCAGCGTCCCCGCCACACCGCTATGAGCAACTCTGCCCTGCTTTCCCTAGGCCTCCCCATGCCCGACGCCGCAGAAACCCTGCACCGCACAACACTAAGGCTACTGGAAAACTTAAGACTTAAGGCATAATATCAAATACGCCCCAAAAAAGAAGATGGGGAACTTTGTGGATTTCCACCGTGTAATCACTGCAGCATATCGGGCGTTACATGGTATGCCGCGCCGCAGCGCGGACAAGAGGCCTCCAAGTAGCCCTGCTCGGAAAGTAGGTCTGCAAAATCTTTCTGCATAGTACGGATGGTGGGCAAAATCTTCTCCAGCGTGCAGCCGCAGCGGAACACAAACTTGCGTGTCTCCAGCACCTTGAGCTCCTCATTCTGCTCCAGCTCCGCAACATCCTGAGCCGTAAGCTCGCTGAGCCAATCGTAATCTGCCCCGGGCTGGGCTGTAAGCAGTGCGTAGCTATCCCCGGCCAGCTCGAAAGCGCGTGCCTGGCGCTGCTCGCTCTGGCGGTAAAAATCCTCCACCCACTCAATTACGGTATTGCCGGGCAACACGATAACCGAGGTCTGCGGCTCCTTGCCCGTGCGCAGATTCTGCGCAAAGAGCATGTTGCGCTCCGGCTCTCGCACATCCTTAGTGAACACGCGGCCTATGACATCCTCCGTAAGCGATGAGCCGGACACAAAGTAGTTCGCCAGCATGGGTTCGCGGATATTCAGAGTCCAAGCGTGGTATTCCTGCCAAGGGCGCGAGACCAAATGCAGCGTGAAAAAGGCCAGCAACTGCTTAAACATCGAATCCTCAGCCTCCGCATTGCGCTGCTTGTGCTGCATGAGATGCAGATAATAATCCACAAACAAGGGCGAAAAATCCGCCCTAAGCAGCAAGCAATTACGCTTGCGTACATAGACGGCCTGCACGGTGGTGAACTCTTCTACGGGTTGTCCGCTCTGTTCTGTCATGCTTTGCATCATACCCCTTATTCCCCCGCCGTGCAAGCCTAAAATTTGTCGTGCGAATCTACAAGTCCCACCATTCCGCAATGAGCCGACTTTGCCGGCAAACAACAAAACACCCGCCCGGGCCTCACCCCCTCGGGGCAAGCGTTAAACATCAGTCATTAAACTTTTTCGACCATACACAGTATTCGGATATTTATTCGCAGCGAGCTGCCGGAATTGGCGGGCTTGGGCGGGGTCGGAAAGTTGTTTTTCGCACAGATTTGCCGCGCGGTAAAGCAGGAACGCGCGCTCCTCCGCCTCCGGCACAGCCTCCGCACCCTGCAACAGGCTTTGCAGCGCCTCCTCCGGGCGGGAGAACACCTCTGCCTGCAAGGCGGCCAACTCTGTCCAAGCGCGGGTGCGGAAAGATTCGCGGCGCACCAAGCGCATGAACTGCGGCAACAGCTCCGGCTCTTTTTCGCTACGGATTCGGGAAGCCATCTCCAGCAGGGCGTCCTGATCCGGCGTATAAGAGCCGGCATACACGCGTTCCCCCACAGCTCGCCCCCATGACGGCAGTACCAAGTAGCGTATCAGCAGCCCCTCCCACAGAGCCAACACCAGCAAGGCACCACCCAGCACAAGCAGGCCGTGGCGCACATCCCCGGCATCGAAAAACTCGCGCACCCACAGCATGCTGCCCGTAAATAGAACCACGGGCAGCAGCAAATTCAGGATGCAGAAAAAACGAGTGACCATACCTCCGAATCACCTACGCGCTTATTTTTTGCGCTCCGGCAGGTCGTCCATCTCCAGATAATTGAGCGCGATGGTGCGGTTCGGATTCTGTGGGTTGCGCACCTCCAGCTTCATCTGCTTAAAGAACCAAGTGCCATCTGACAATCGCTGCACGGAAGTGATGGAGAAACGCTTGCGTAGCTTACCGTCTGCGCCGTAGCCATCTATCTGCCAAGTGGTACCATTCTCCTTGTCAACCCACATGCGCACCCATGCGAACTGACCCACACCGGGGGTCGGGTTCTTCACCTCCACAATGTAGCAATCCCGCCCCTTAATGCGAGCATTTGCCGCATCGTCGATGAGTTTCCCGCCTTTCCAGTACAGGAAACGCAGGGACAAATCCTCGTAGCACACATCCGTATCCGCTATCTTTTTGCCATAGCTGGAGGCTGCCATCACCTGCGCCTTGCCATTGTTCACCAGCACGAGGTCGGCATTTTTCTCGCCGATTCGCACATCGAAGCGCTGCCAGGCGTTGTTGTGCTTATACTGGAACACGATGGTATTGCCGCGCGCACTCAGGCTAAACGGAATCTTGTTGCGCCCTTTGCGAATATTGCCCATCACGTCCTTGTTCCCCTGGCTCACCGTCATATCCCGCATCGCCTGCAGAAGCTCATCCACATCTACATCTTGGGCACTCAGCGGCAGCGTACACAGCCAAGCTGCACACGCAACAAATAGCTTACTCCATATCGTCTTCATGCTCCGCATTATATACCATCTCTCGCTCCGTGTACAGCTTTTTGTTGCAAGAAATGCCCGGCCACCGACTATACCGACAGCATACGCAGTGGCTCACACACGCAAAAATACACGGTTTCGGCTTAGACACCACAGCAGCAGCCAGAGCAACAAAAGGCTCAGCAGGGCGTGGACAAAAGCTGCTGCTGCCTCCTGCTCCGCCAACCCGGCCAGACCATACACCAGCGGGTGTGCTACCCCCCACCACAGGTTGTGACCGTGCGGCCCATGAATCTCTGTAAGCAGGTAGGCAAGTAAGGCATTGCAGCCTACTACCTGCAGCGGATACGCTATGCAGCGTGCCCACCGCCCA
>JAZNTO010000132.1:0-5041 GCA_045591805.1 Akkermansia sp.
CCACGCCGACGTTGTCCATAAGGCCACCCTTCACGACGCTCTTGACCTTGCCCTTCACGAGACCGCCATCCTTGTACACGGCCACGATCTTGTCCCAGTTCTGCTTGTGGGCAGCCTTCTCTTTGGAAAGGACTACGAGACCCTCCTCGTTCTCAAGCTTCTCCAGAAGAACTTCGATCTGATCGCCTACCTCGATTTCCTCGTCCTCGAACTCGGAAATGGAAATAACACCCTCAGACTTGTAGCCGATGTCGACGAGAACAACCTGCGGACGGATCTCAAGGATGGTACCGTTCACGATATCACCCGGACGGAAAGACGGAAACCCTGCGCTGATGAGGGCCTCCAATTCAGAAATACTCATTTTTAATGTTTTGGTTAATATGTTGCCACTGTTCCTCTAGGCCCCTGCACCGGTGATTATCGGGGCGCCTGTGCACCACCGGGCGGAATAGCGGTGCGGCATTGTACCTTTTTGCACACCGCATGGCAAGCCTTTTTTGCTGAAAAAAGGCGTGTTGGCGCATTTTTTTGCTCTGGGGGCGGGGGTATCAGGCCTGCGGGGTGGGGCGCGGGGCGTTTGTGCCGCCTACGAGCAGTACTATTTCCCCCTTGGGGGGACGCGCCGCGAACTCTGCTGCCAGTTCCGCGGCGGTGCCGCGGTGGTATGTCTCGAACACCTTGGTGAGCTCGCGCGCTACACAGATGGGGGCGGCGGCATCCAGCTCCGCGATGGCTTGCACTGTCTTGCAAATGCGGTAGGGGGATTCGTAGAAGATGCTGGTATGTGAGGCCGCCAGCGCCGCCTGCAGCACCTGCCCCTTGCGGCCGGATTTCACCGGCAAAAAACCGCCGAAAAAGAATGCATCACTCGGCAAGCCGGAGCCTACCAGAGCCGTAACCACGGCAGAGGGACCGGGCAACACGGTAAAGGCCACGCCCCGAGCCTTCAACTCTTGGATGAGCCTGTAGCCGGGGTCGGACACGCCCGGCATACCGGCATCTGTGACCACGGCAAAAGTCTCCCCGGCGAGGGCACGGGAGGCCACCTCCGGTGCACGGGCGCTTTCGTTGTGCTCGTGCAGGCTCAGCAGCGGCTTGCGTATGCCGTAGTGGCTGAGCAGCATGCCGGTGTTGCGCGTGTCCTCACAGCATATACAGTCCACCGAGCCAAGCACTTCCAGCGCACGGCGGGTTATATCCTCCCGGTTGCCGATGGGCAGACCGACAAAGCTGACCGGGTAAGAAATCATGACGTCGTGAGCCTCGCCACCAGCTCATCCGCAGCTTGACGCGCTGCGTAGGAGATAGCTGTATCGCGGCCGGTCTGCGTATTGCCCCCGGTATTGAAGTAGCTACCCTCGCCCCGCAGCTCACCCTTGGTGAGCACCTTGCCGGTGCGATTGTCGGTTATGGTGTAGGCCACAAAAACATATACACCCACCTCCAAGCTCAAGTAGGAATCCCGCCAGTCTACCAGTTTGCGATCCAGCTGCACGGATTTGACTGTACCGGACACGGTGAAATCTGCGGCGGACGCAGGTGCTACGGTAAACGCCCCATCCCCTTGCAACGCGTTTCCGATGGCGGAGGACACCTGCATGGCTACATTCGGATAGACCGTTTGGTTCTCGAACATCCTCACGGAGTATGTCTTCATGCCCTCCATATCTGCCCGCACCACACCTCCGAGCCGATATCCGCAGGAGGTAGGCAACAGAGCGCAGAGGCTCAGAGCTATGGCTAGTATTTTTTTCATGATGCGCTGGCGGCGTTGAGTTTTGTTCGGGCTACAGAGAGCAGACGCTCTGCCTCCTTTGCAGCCTCGGGGTTAAGAGATTTCTGGCGAATGACGCTCTCGAAACAGAAAACAGCGGAGCCATACTCATGCGAACGCTCCAGGTAGTAGCGCCCCACTTCCAGCTCCTGCTGCACCATAAGGCGGCGCAGATTAGAGACCTCGGAAAGCGCCTTGCCGGAATCCTTATGTCCGGGGAAACGCAGGGTGAACTCCTCGTACGCCTCCTGAGCGCGGGTAAGATTGGCGAGGTTCTGGTCCCCTCGGTTGCGGCTATCTGCCCATATCTGCGCTACCATGAGCTGAGCGCCGGGAGCATAGCGGCTGTCCGGATAGCTATCCACCAAGCGGGAATATGTGGCGGCGGCCTCCTCGTACTGCTCTTTGCGGAGGCGGTAGCCGGCCAGTATGGAAAGCGCCGTGGCAGCCATGTCGTTGTACGGAGCATTGGCCACAACACTCTCCAGCCACTTCTCTACGGCACTGCTCTCCAGCTCAGCTTCCCAAAGCCCGAGCACGTCCACCTTGAGGCGACCTTCTGCAGCCGCCATGCCCATGGAGAGCTGGCGCTCCAGTGCCGTGGTGTAAAGCGGGCTACTCTGGTAGCGGGTCACAATCTTGTCGTACTCCTCGAAAGCGTCGCGCGGCAGCCCATCCTTCTCGTACACCTCGGCCAGCAGAAGGCGAGCGTCCGGAGCACAGGGCGCAAGGTCGTGGTTGTAGACAATATCCTTCAGCACGCTGCGCGCCTCGCCGTACTCATTCTTAGCCACAAGCTCTTTGGCCTCTGCAAGCTTAGCGTCCGCAGCCGGGTCGGAGGCCTGTATGGCGCCCGCAGCCAGCAGCCCGTCGAATTCTTGACACATAGTCAGCGGCAGCACAGCCGCGGCACTCAGTAGCAGATGCAGTTTCAATCTCATGACTCCCTTATATTAGCACGCGCCCCCTCAGAGTGCAAGCGAGAAATCCAATGTTTGCGTGTCTTATCCCCACAATCTGCCGGAAAAATGCAGTACCGGGTCACGCATACCCCACGAGATTAGCGGCTCACCTTGTACTTGCCGTCCCCCACCCAGAGCACCTCTACCCGCACGCGCTCCAGCCCCTTGCGGGTGAAGCCGAGCTCTTCTGCTACAGCAGAGCTTACATCGATAAGCCGCCCGTGGACAAAGGGACCGCGGTCTGCCACACGCGCCTTGCAGCTTTTGCCGTTGCTCAGGTTGGTAATACGCACCTGGCAAGGCAGCGGCAAGGTACGATGCGCGGCATAGAACTGCCCCTCGTACAAGCGCTGGCCTATGGCTCCGCGAGCTCCGTCCGCCTCATAAAAGGAGGCGATACCATCCTCCCGATAGTGCAGCGCCGGCTGCACATCCATGGGCACATAGCGTTCTCCCTTCAAGGTGTAAGGAGACTTCTTGTAGCCACGGTATGGCTCGAATTGCTGCTGCTGACAGGCAGAAAATAACACGGCACAAGCGGCCGCCACCGGAAAGAGTGTGCGTAACTTCATGCTACCAGCCTAGC
This sequence comes from Akkermansia sp., assembly GCA_045591805.1. Taxonomy (GTDB): domain Bacteria; phylum Verrucomicrobiota; class Verrucomicrobiia; order Verrucomicrobiales; family Akkermansiaceae; genus Akkermansia. The sequence continues at coordinate 3,326 of JAZNTO010000132.1, forward strand.
ATATTTCCCCGCCGCTAAAAAGAAAAAAATACGCCACCGCACTTCATTTGTCGACTTTGATTTGGTGTGGCTCATCGCCCACAGAAAGCACCTCCACCCGCACCCGCTGCACCCCCTTGCGGTAAAAGTCCAGCTTTTTGGCCACGGCTGAGCTCACATCGATGAGTCGATTGTGGGAAAAGGGACCGCGATCCGCCACCCGCGCCTCGCAGCTTTTGCCGTTGCTCAGGTTGGTGATACGCACCCGGCAGGGCATGGGAAGCGTGGGATGCGCGGCATAGAACTCGCCGCGCCGCAAGCGCTCTCCCAGCGCCCCGCGAGAGCCGTTCGCCTCGTAGTGGGAGGCTATGCCCTCTGCAGAGTATCGCAGTGCCGTCTGCACATCCATGGGCACAAAGCGACGCCCCCGCGCCTTGTAAGAGCGGGTCACAACACGCAGCTGCACAGCTTTCGGCTCCGGCTGCTGCGGTTTTGCCGCTGTCTCGCGCCAACCGCAGGTATTCAACACACCGAGCAACACCACACACGCCGCTACTGTGGCTATGATACGCATTATCATATATATCATATATAGCGCAAAATCCGCCGGAAGAAAAGAAAAAAATGTAACTACGGCGCTCAAATCGGTTGCAAAACGTATCTTTGCATGGTATGCTGGAGCCATGTTTAACAGAGAACTTCTGGAGCGTTGCAGCAATGCGTGTGCGGTATCGGGGTTTGAGGACGAGATGCGAGCCCTCATCCGCAGCGAACTGAGCGGATTCTGCGAGATAAGCGGCTCCGTTTCCGGCAATATTGTGTGCGAGAAAAAAGGGCGCGGCCCGGTGGTGGCACTGGTGGCGCATATGGACGAAATAGGCTTCATGGTACAGGGAATCACAGAGGATGGATTCCTGCTACTCGTACCGCTGGGCGGCTGGTGGAACCACACCCTACCCAGCCAGCGCATGCTGGTACAGACGCGAGATGGTCGCCGCATACCCGGGCAGATAGGCACCAAGCCGCCACACCTGCTGCCGGAGAGCCAGCGCTCGCAAGTACTGCCGAACGATGCCCTGTTTGTAGACATAGGCGCCTCCTGCCGCGCAGACGTGGAACAGCTGGGCATACGCATAGGCTGCTCCGTGGTGCCGGATGTTCGCATGCAAGCTCTGGATGTACCCCACCGTTGGATGGGTAAGGCATTCGACAACCGCGCCGGCGTCTACTGCATGCTGGAGGCCATGCGCCGACTCGCCCTCGAAGAGCTCTCCTGCACGCTGCGCGCCATCGGTACCGTGCAGGAGGAGGTGGGCACCCGCGGCGCACGAGCCCTCTCCGCCACTCAGGTGCCGGAGCTAGCCATCATCCTGGAAGGACCGCCGGCGGACGACACTTTCGGCCAAAGCGGCATCTGCCGCCAAGGGGTACTGGGCAAGGGGGTGCAAGTACGCCTCTACGACCCCACCAATATAACACCCCCGGCCTTAGCAGATTTTGTACTCGGACTCGCTGAGCAAGAGGGTATAGCCTGCCAGCCCACTGTTCGCCGCACCGGCGGCACGGATGCAGCAGCAAGCTACCCGCATTGGGGCGGCGCACCCGCCATCGTCTTCGGCGTACCCACCCGCTACATACACTCCCACAACGGCATACTGGACAAGTCGGATCGTAGCCATGTCGTTCTGTGAGCCAAGGAGTTGGTGAGTTTAATTGTCTTCCTAAGACCGCTTGGCC
>JAZNTO010000133.1:0-9027 GCA_045591805.1 Akkermansia sp.
CCTGAGTGAGAGTACGTTCCATGAGAACTTGTTGCTCGGGGAGTGGCCTGCTCCGCGTTGCGTGTATTGCAGTATTGATGTGCCGCCCTGTGACCTGCGCTATGCCTACCTGCCGTCGCGCCCCTTTGTGCCGGCACCGGAGCATGCTGCTACGCGTTGCGAGGAAATCCTCAATATCCAAGCAGCGGCACTTGCCAAGCGCATAGAGTGTGCGTATGCGAAAACGCTGGTTATCGGTGTGTCCGGCGGGTTGGACAGTACGCTGGCCCTGCTGGTGTGCGACCGCGCCTGCAAGCTGCTCGGCCGCAGCAACGACTGCATACTGGCCATCACCATGCCGGGCTTTGGCACGACCGGGCGTACTTACAACAATGCTGTGAAGATGATTCAGCTACTGGGCTGTACCTTTAAGGAGGTGAATATAAAGGAGGCTTGTCTGCTGCACTTCAAGGATTTGGATTTCGACCCGGCGCTGCGTACCAATACCTACGAGAACGTACAGGCTCGCGAGCGCACCAAGCTGCTCATGAACCTGGCCAACAAGACAGGCGGCATGGTGGTGGGCACGGGCGATTTGTCGGAGATTGCGCTGGGTTGGGCTACTTACAATGGTGACCACATGAGCATGTACGGCGTGAACTGCTCCATACCCAAGTCACTCATTCGCTGTCTGATTGAGTACGCGGCCACTCAGGCTGAGCCCGAGCTGGCCGCTGTGCTGCGGGATGTGAATGCTACGCCGGTGAGCCCCGAGCTGCTGCCGCCTTCGGATGACGGTAAGATTGACCAGAAGACGGAGGAGATACTGGGGCCGTACGACCTGCACGACTTTTTCCTGTACCATTTCATTAAGTACGGGGCCGAACCCGATAAATTGCGAGCGCTGGCGCTGCATGCCTTTGCCGGTGAGTACGATGAGGCTTTGGTGGAGAGCACGCTGCGCACCTTCCTACGCCGCTTCTTTACCCAGCAGTTCAAGCGCACCTGCGTGCCGGATGGCCCCAAAGTGGGCACCATTGCCCTCTCTCCGCGCGGGGATTGGCGCATGCCCACCGATGTGTGCGGTGCGCTGTGGTTTCTCCCCTGAGCGGCTCGCTCAGCTGAGCAGCTGCACCGCAATTTCATCCGCCAGCAGGCGCCCGCGCAGTGTGAGCAACAGGTGGCCATCGGTTGTCAGGGTGGCCAGTCCTTCCTGTTGCAGCATGGCGGTGAAGGCGACATCCTGCGGGCGGAGCAGCTCCGGGGGCAGGCCTTCATCCGTGCGCAGGCGTAACCCCAGCAGCTCGGTGCGGCGGTCTTCGGCGGTTATGCGCTCCTGCGTGAACTCCGGCAGGTGACCTTCCTTCAGCGCGGCGGTGTAGGCTGCGGTGTCTTCGGTGTTGCGGTAGCGGGTGCCGTTGAGCGTGCCGTAGGCTCCGGGCCCCAAGCCGTAGTAGTCTTCACCGCGCCAGCAGGCCAGGTTGTGGTGGGAAACTTTGCCGTTTCGGGCGAAGTTGGAAATCTCGTAGTGCCGGTACCCTGCGGCTGTGAGCATTTCGTCCGCTAAGGAGAACATGGCGACATCCGTTTCTTCGTCATTGCCCTGCGCGCCGAAGGTATCGAAAAACGCGGTATCCTCCTCGTAGGTAAGATTGTAGGTGGAAATGTGATCCGGCTGCTGTGCGATGGCGCATTCGAGTGTGTGGCGCCATTGGTGTAGCTGCTGCCCGGGCAGAGAGAACATGAGGTCTATGTTCACCTCCGGTATGCCGGCTGCTCGCAACATGCTGATACTCTGCTCTATTTGCAGCGGGCTGTGGGTGCGCCCCAGCAGGTGTAGGAGCTCGGGCTCGAAACTCTGCGCCCCCAGCGAGACGCGGGTGACCCCAAGCCGAGCCCATTGCTCCGCTTTGGCCGGGGTGAAGGTGGCGGGATTGCTCTCGAAACTCCACTCGCGCACGTTTCCGAAATCCACCGTTTCCCGCAGTCCCTCTACCAGGATATTCAGGTGTTTGGGGGAAAGCAGGCTCGGCGTCCCCCCTCCAAAATAGATTGTTTCCGGTGCGTAGCCTTGCGGCAGCCGCAAGCGGGCTTCCGTGGCTACAGCTCGTACAAATCCCTCCAAATCTGTGCGTCCCAACATGTGCTTGTAGAAAGCGCAGTAGGGGCAGATGCGCAGACAGAACGGTATGTGAACGTAGAGATGCAAGGGAAAGTTGAAAGTGAAGAGTTATATGGCAGAGCGATGGGGAGAAAAAGGGAGCCGGGGTTTTGCAACCGCCGGCTCTCTCCGGGATTTGAAGTTTATTGTTGAGCGTGTGCTTTACAGCGCAGCGGCAGCCGGAGTGTCCAGGAAGTACTTGGCATCCGGGTGCTTCTGCAGGTAAGAAGCGGCAACGTCCACGGTGACGGGGCCGTTGATGGCCTTGTTCACGATAGAAGCCTTCTTCTCGCCCCAAGCCATCAGGCGTACCTTCTTGGCACCCATGATGGTGGCCACACCCATGGTGATGGCGGTGCTGGGAACGTTCTCAAAGCCACCGAAAGCGGGTGCTGCATCGGTCTTGGTGAGGTCGTCCAAGTGCACCTGGCGGGTGATGGTGGTGTCGTACGAGCCGGGCTCGTTGAAGCCGATGTGGCCGGTGCGGCCGATACCCAGAATCTGCAGGTCGAGACCGCCGCAGGCCTTAATCTTGTCCTCGTAGGCCTGGCAGTGGGCGGGGATTTCCTCCGGAGCCAGCGTGCCGCAGGGCAGGTTGATGTTCTCTGCGGGGATGTCGATGTGGTTGAACAAGTTGGTGTGCATGAAGTACCAGTAGGACTCCACGTGCTCGTGGGGCAGGCCGGTGTACTCATCCAGATTGAAGGTAGTAACGTTCTTGAAAGAGAGCCCCTCCTCTTTGTGCATGCGGATAAGCTCTGCGTAGAAAGGCAGCGGGGTTGCACCTGTGGCCAGACCCAGCACTACACCCTTGCCCTCAGCGGCGCGGCTGCGGATGAGTTCGGCAACTTCTGCAGCGAGCTTTTTCGCGGCAGCCTGCGGAGTTTCGAAAACTTCGTATGTCATAGCGCGTTTATTTTAGTACCTTGCGCGCGTAAAATCAACCCTAAAATGTAGAAAAATAAAAAAAATCAACTTTTTTGAAAATTTTGCTTGCATTGTCGGTACGTTCGTGCTAAACTGCCGCCGCACACAGCATCTGCCGCTGTAGCTCAGGGGTAGAGCAACGCATTCGTAATGCGTGGGTCGTCAGTTCAAATCTGACCAGCGGCTTTAGCTCTCCCCCAAGAGGGCAGATAGGTGCCGGGTGCTCACAGACAAAGTGCCTCCTTAGCTCAGTTGGTAGAGCAGTTGACTCTTAATCAATTTGTCCGCGGTTCGAGTCCGCGAGGGGGTACCAGCCTGTGAGCTGCCTGTTACGGTGCAAATACATACAAAGCCTCCTTAGCTCAGTTGGTAGAGCAGTTGACTCTTAATCAATTTGTCCGCGGTTCGAGTCCGCGAGGGGGTACTGAAAGGCAGCCCATCGGCTGTCTTTTTTGTTGGGCAGGGTGTTTACAAGTTGTCGATATATTGCATGGCGTTAGCCAAACGTTCACTGAATGAGGCACCCCGGATGGTGTGGAAAGAGAAGCCGAAATCTCGGTAAAATTGTTTCAGAGCCTCGGAAACCCCTGAGCGCGAAACATCGGAGTTGTTGGCTTCGCAGCGCAGGCCGTCCTGCACGAAGGGGACATCTGCCTCCAGAAAAAGGATGAGGTCGAAATGCTCCGGCGTGGGGCGAGCTGTATCGATGCCGCTGAGGGTAGCGTACCAGTAGGTTGTGACGGCATCTGTGTCGATGAAAAGGTAGCGGTTCGCCTTGCGAGTTGCCTCTGCGATAGCCGCTCGATGGGCGGAGACGATTTCCTCGAAATCCCCCCGCAGCATAAAATCTGTACCGCCGCAGCGGGCGCAGACATCCCGCCCGAGCTCGGGCACAAACTCAGTGTCGTAGAGAGTTGCCAAATTTTGCACCATGGTGGATTTGCCGGTGGATTCGTGACCTATAATCAGGACTTTACGCACATAGTGCGGGCGAGCGGCTTTTGCCAGGTACTGCCAGTGCTGCAAGGGGGCTTGGCGAATGGCGGTAGATGAAATGGGAATCTGCGCTCTGTCTGCATAGATAATGCGGGCTTCCGGGTAGTGGCGTTCATACGGCGAGGGGGTGGCGCCGCAGTAGTCCGAGCCGCAGTAGATGACATCCACGGCCTTGCCGATGAGTTGTTTGACTCGCTCTGCTCCGGCTCGCCAGTGTTCCTCTGTGTAGGCTTCTTTTGTGGGGGCGTCATCCTCTAAGTCGATAATGCGCACATGCGGTAGGTGGCTTACTGTCTGTGCCAGCCATTGGTGCCGCAGGCGAAAATCCACCTCGTCCCGCAGCAGGCCGTAGCTGAGCACGATATAGAGCTCTCGGCATTCGCCGGCTGCTTTGAGAATAGTGGCCACGTGCCCGCTGTGCAAGGGGTTGGCACAGGTGCCGAACATGCCTGTTTCGTAAAGAAAGCCTGTTATTTTCTTGTCCATTTGAGTAGTCCGTATACAGAGTTGAGCAGGAAGACAATCCACATCAACAGTGTGGCTATATTTTCCCCGTTGCTAAGGTAGCGTTCTGTCCACATGTAGATGGAGAAGACATTGATACTGAGCCATAAATACCATTGCTCCGAGCAGCGGCGGGCAGAAAGTGTCATGGCAAGAACGGAGGCCACAGTGATGAAGGCATCGATATAGGGTATCTCATCCCCGCCGAGTTGTAACAGCCTCCCCAAAATACCGGTGCCGGCCAGCACTGCGACTGCTAAGCAGAGGCGCAGCAGGGGGCTCAGCCGCACAGGGCGCACCACGGCTTGCTCCGCCTCCATGTTGCGGCGCCAGATGCGGAAACCTATGAATTGCAGCGGCAGGTAGTAGCACAGGTTCAGTAGGGTTTCGCCGTAGAGGGTCTGCCCGTATGCGACTATGGCATATAGTATACAGTTCACCACTCCGAAATAGTAGGCGGCGAGCTTCCCCTTGGCTGTCATGACTACACAGATGATACCGGAAAGCGAGGAGCAGATGCCAAGCGGGCTGTCCCCCAGCAGCAGCGAGACGAGCAGTACCGTGAAGCTTGCCGTAATAAGCCAGCACAACTCGGCGCGGTGCCAGTGTGTTAGCATGTCTTTAAGTCCATAGGTGTGTGTCATGCGTTTTGGGGTGGGTGTGGACGGGAGTATACAACAAATGCTCCGCAATGCAAGAAAAATATTTCTGCATCAGTTGCTTTCGCTCGAAAAGAATGAAGAATCAGCCCTGTTTTTTGATATACTCCACCTCGCGGCGCAGTATTTTGCCTACGCGGTGCTTGGCCAAGTAAACTTGTGCGAGGGAAACACCGAGCTTGCGGCAGACTTCCGTAGCGCTCATGTTGCGCAGGACGTAGAAGTCGAAAATCTGGAATTGTCGGGGGGATACTTGGGGCTTGACGCGCTCTGTGGCGGCTTTCAGGATGTTACCGCGCCACTCTTGCTCCCAGAGTTGGGTAAAATCGTCCTCCTCCGGTTCATGTGTAGGATGTGTGCCGGGCAGGGTAGTGCTGCGTTGGCGCAAGCGGTCGAGGATGCGCCAGCGGGTGATGTGCCAGAGCCACATCTTGAAAGAGCCTTTCGCGGGGTCGTAACGGTTTTCGCGGGTTTGGCGGGCTACGGTGAGCACTGTTTCCTGCACCACATCCCAGGCTTCATCGTTGGTGAGCCCGGCGCGGGTGGCAACACTGTATATAAGGCGGCTGTAGCTGCGGTAGAACTCATCCCAGGTCTTGCGATCCTGCCAGTCGTGGAGTTTTGCTATAAGGCTGCGACGCGTGCGGGCGGCGTACTGTTCCGGTTCGTCGGCGGTGGGTGAGTCGGGAATGGGGGGATTGTTCACGCAGGGGCGGAGTGGCGGTTGGAAAAGAGCGAGGCAGGTTTGCAGCTGCCTCGCTCTGTGGGGGTAAGGGGGATTCAATTTACTGCTACAGGGCGGCTATTCTGCGGTGTGCTGCAGAACTTACCGGTGTAGAGGCAATCCAGCACGGTGGGAAGGCCGCGTTTCATGCCTTCCATAGCCTTGCGGGTGATTTGGGGCAGGGCGCGCTCATCCAACCGGCGCATACCGTAGTAGGTGCTGGCTGTTTGGCGAATGTGCTGCTCTATCCATTTGCGGTTGAAATCCGCATTTCGTGCTGCGCGGCTTACATCCACCAGCGCTTGATGCAGGGCTGCAGGCTCCGGCTCATTGCCGTCCGTGCCGCCCAGCACAAAGATATCGTGGAAAGTGATAGTTTTGTCGTTGCGGAAGCCTTTGCGGATGCTGCGTTCATGCACCACGGCACCTACGAGGGTACCATTTGAGTATGCGGCATTCACGACATAGACGCGGCTTTCTACCTTGTCTCCTAACTGTTCGCGCAGGGTATCGCGAGCCATGCGAAAATCCTGCACGTCCTGCGGTGCGCGGTAGATGGTAGCATGCGCCGGGGTGATATTTGCGTTGCCCGGCAGCTGGCGTGCGGCGCCCAGCAGCATCTCTGCCAGTTCCATGGCGCCGGGGTTGGTGGTTTTAAGAGGGACTTCGTATGTGGAGATGTAGTTGGCTATGATGGCGTCTTTTCTGTTCACCAGTTGCATGGTGCGTACACAGAAGTTGCCAAGTCGCTCACTCGTAGCATCCCACGTGACATCGCCGCCACCCACCCAGCCTTTCGGCAGGGTGTATGTCACGGCATTGGTCTTGCAGTGTTCATCCTGCAAAACTACTTTAGTTGCAGCGCACAGGCTGCTGGCCGTCAGTAATATGGCGGCAGCTGTCGCGGTGATTAGGGTTCGTGCACTCATGACAACTGTATTGTGGCAGAATTGTTCTATATTGTCAACACTAAAGTTTTCCTAAATTATTCTGCATTGACAATTTTTTTATTTTGTAGTATAAGGAGCGCGTTATGGCAGGTCTTATCATAGCGCCGAAAGCGCGCATATTCCACGGGCACGATTGGGTGTACGGCACTGAGGTGAGGGCGGTATTCGGGAATCCGGCGCCCGGAGATGTCGTGTTGCTCAAGGACCAGCGGGATCGCTACTTGGGCTCTGCCATGTATAACCCGCATTCGCAGATTGTGGCTCGTCGTTTCTCGCGACGCAAGCAGGATTTGGATAGAGATTTTTTTGCACGCCGCATTTCACAGGCTATGATGCTGCGCGAGCGCTGGCTGCCCGGCGAGGAGCTCGTGCGCCTAGTGTGGAGCGAGAGCGATGGGCTGCCCGGCCTCATCGTGGATCGCTACCGCGATGTGTTGGTGGTGCAGACACTCACGATAGCCATGCACCAGCGCCTGGGGCTTATCAAGGATATTCTGGGGGATTTGCTGGAGCCGCGCGCCATCATCGTGCGCAACGACTCGCCCATGCTGGTGGCGGAGGGTATAGAGCCGGAGACCTATGTGGCAGCCGGGGAAATGCCGGAGCCGTTCGAGGCCACGGGGCGCGGGCTCAAGTTCATGATAGACCTCTCCACCGGGCAGAAAACCGGCTTGTACTTGGACCAGCTGCAAAATTATGCGGACGTGGCGAAGTTTGCCCGCGGTCGCCGCGTGCTGGACTGCTTCTGCAACCAAGGCGGCTTTGCGCTGGCATGTGCCAAGGCCGGGGCGGCTTCTGTGACAGCGGTGGATATTTCTGAGGAGGCCATCGCCTCTGTGCGCCGCAATGCCGCGCTCAATGGCGTGCAGGTAGATGCCATAGCAGAGAATGCCTTTGACTTCCTGAAGCGCGAGAGCGATGCCGTGCGCAAGGGCGCAGACCCCAAGTGGGATCTCATCATTTTGGACCCGCCCAGCTTCACACGCAACAAGAAGAGCCTGAGCGGCGCGATGCGCGGCTACAAGGAGATACACTTGCGCGCCATGCAGATGCTGCCGGTGGGCGGCGTGCTCTCCACTTTCTGCTGCTCGCACCATGCGAGTGCCGGCGCTTTCAGGCAGACTATAGGTGAGGCCGCTGTGGATGGCCACTGCACTCTGCGCCTAGTGGCAAATCACGGCCAAAGCCCGGATCATCCTGTGCTGCTCAACCTCCCTGAGACTGAGTATTTGAAAGGCTTTACATTCGAGATGGTGCCGGGGCGCTGAAGCTTAGAAATTATTGTTGTATGAAGTTATCTGCCAGTCTCTGTCTGTTGGCTCTCTTTCTCTGTACGAGTTTTGCGCATGGTTCCGCAGTCGAACCTGCCACAGCAGTCGAGCCTGCTCCTGTGCGTCCCCGTGTGCTGTTCTATGCCGGCGTGGGCAATGCTCCCGGGGCTGTAAGTCTCGCGGATTTTGAGCGCGAGATGCTGTACCTGAAGGAGTCCGGCATTCCGGTGCTTAATCCGGCAGAGCTTGAATCCCGGCGGGGCAATAGCGAGGTGTTGCCGCCGACTCTGCATCCTGTGTTGCTGGCTATTGCGGATATGCAACAGGCGGAGTTTCGCACGCATGCCTTGCCACTGTTGCAGCGTTGTGGCTTTCCGTATCTCGTGATGACGGAGGAAGCCGCTGCAGCCGGGGGAGATTGCTACAGGGTGACAGACGATGCCTCTTTTGCCCGTGCCGTGAACTTCGGCTCTCCGGAGGAAGAAGCCTCTGTGCTGGAGAATGTGAAAGCTTGCACCCCGGCGGTGGAGTCTGTGCCGCAGAATGTGGTGCTGCCCGAGTTTTCGGATGACGATGTGGCCGAGGAAGTGGAAGATGAGGAGCTTGTGTTGATACCACAGGCTGAGCCTGCGCCCGCGGAACCCGCACCCGCCGAGCCCGCACCCGCCGAGCCTGCCCCTGCTGAGCCTGCGCTCGCTGAACCCGTGCCTGCTGAGCCTGCGCCCGCGGAGCCTGCCCCTGCTGAGCCTGCGCTCGCTGAACCCGTGCCCGCCGAGCCTGCCCCTGCTGAGCCTGCGCTCGCTGAACCCGTGCCTGCTGAGCCTGCGCCCGCGGAGCCTGCGCCCGCGGAGCCTGC
>JAZNTO010000134.1:0-13777 GCA_045591805.1 Akkermansia sp.
GAACGACATGGCTACGATCCGACTTGCATATGGCAGCCATGAGCCCGCAACAGGTGCACGCCTACATAGCCACCTGCGGACTCGCAGAAACAAAAGCCGCCCGCCTTGTTGCCACGGCAAAGCTCCTGCAGGAGCGCCACGGCGGCATAGTGCCCGATACTTTTGCAGAGCTGGAAGCTCTGCCCGGTGTTGGCCACAAAACAGCCGGCGTCGTCATGGCGCAGGCTTTTGGCCACCCGGCCTTCCCGGTGGATACCCACATCTTCCGCCTCGCCCGCCGCTGGGGGCTCAGCCAAGGCAAAACCGTGGAAAAAGTGGAGGCCGACCTCAAAAAACTTTTCCCGGCAGAGCTTTGGAACCGCTTACATGTGCAGTTTGTGCTCTGGGGTCGGGAACACTGCTCTGCGCGGGGATGCCGCCCCGCCTGCGCTATCTGCTCTGCATTAGGTGTGGCATAACGACCTTTTTTTGTGTGTTTGTGATTGACATTTACGGCAAAAAGTAGTTTCATATCCGGCCGCAATAAATCTCGTTATGCTTGTCTCTCAGCTCAAATCGAAAATTCACCGCGCCATGGTCACCCGTGGCGATGTGGAATACGAAGGTAGCATCGAAATACCGCAAGATCTGGTAGAGGCCGCCGGTCTCTGGCCGGGGGAGAAGGTGCTGGTAGCCTCCGTTACCACAGGAAACCGTTTCGAAACCTACGTACTCGTTGGGCCGCCCGGCACCGGGCAGATTATCATCAACGGCGGTGCCGCACACCTCATCAAAGCCGGGGAACGCGTTGTCATCATGAGCTTTGCCTTGGATGACAAGCCGATCACCCCCACACGCATCGTCTGCAACGAATTTAACGAGATTATCGCCTAAATCCTTTACAAACACTCCATTTTAAGATACAATCAACGCCATGTTCACCACCGCATCCATCTATATCGTATTCGCCCTTCTGATGATTGTCTGCGCCCTGTTGCTCCTTGTCGTGCTGATGCAGCGTCCCAAGCAGGAGGGGCTCGGTGCCGCTTTCGGCGCGCAGATGACGGATCAGGCTTTCGGTGCCCAGACTGCAGATGTTCTGAAGAAAGGCACCGTATTCTTCGGCACCCTCTTCATGGTGCTCTGCTTCGTACTGGCTGTACTCATGAACCACCAATTTCAGATGAAGAAGTCTGACCTTGCCACGAATCCTTCCGCCACTGCAGCCGGCAATACAACCGTACAGAAGCAAGAGCAACCCACCACCGCTCCGAGCATCAACTTGGAGCAGTTCGACACCTCGGCTCAACCCACCGATACCCCTGCTCCTGCTGAGGCCCCTGCTCCTGCTGAGGCCCCCGCTCCTGCTGAGGCTCCGGCACAAGCACAGTAAGTTTTCTTTTTCATTGTTCTGCTACAAAAAAGCCGCTCGTTTCGAGCGGCTTTTTTGCGTTGGGCAACACGTTTGCGAAACCAAGTGTCATATATCCCACCGGAGCGAAAGAACTTTTTTTTTCAGCTTTTTTTTGCCTGAGCTCAACAAATTTTCCTGTAGGGTACGTCTATGGGTTAGTATGAACAAGCAATTTTCCACAGGTATGGTGCCGGCTGCGTGTATGGCCGTGCTATGTTGTCCGGCGCCGGCAGAGGAAAAAGAGCCGGATCCGCTCACAGAGGAGCAAAAGGAACTGGCGGCCGGCTTCCACGCGAAGCTACCGGAGCTGATTGCGGCACTGCATGCAGCTACAGCAGAGCTAAGCAAGCTCCGGGACACAGCCGGGGCAGATGCTGCCACCACAGCGATACGCCGTGTAAGCGCAGCGGAAGCGCAAGTAATGGCCGCGGCAGAGAAGCTGACAAGCTCCGGTGCAAGCGTGGACAGCCTCTACCGCGAGGCAGAACTGGCCCGCGCTCTCAGCAGCATACCAAGCGCCGCCTACAATAAACAGGTGCAACAAGTGCTGGCCGCCGGTTGCCATGGCAGCGTGCGCCTCTACCTCGCTCTGGCAGAAGACTCCACAACCTACACGGAAGAACAGCTCGCTGCACAGCTCACACCGGCAGACCGGGCAGACTTGCAGCAGATAGAGGATGTGTTGAAGCAACTCAGGGAGATTTCGCCGGTCTCCCACTGGCGCCCGCTGGAAGATGCCTTTGTGCAGAGCTTCGATGCCTCGCTGCCTGCCGCAACGCGTCTGGAGCAGAAGCCTCTCACAGCCATGTTGTTGCGCCGCCTATTGGAGCAGTACGGCGAGCATCTCTTCGAGCTCTGCCAGCACAGCTTTCACTCCAACGGCGATTTGGAAGAGCGCTTCGTGCTGCACCCGGAAAACTACATAGGCCGCTACTACTCGCAGCGTGCTCTGCTACAATACTTCCGCTTCCGCGGGCAGGAGTGGAATGCCGAGCTTTACCGCAGCCTTGGCAAGCCCCTGTGGGATGCTGCCGCTCCACGTCTGGCCGACTTCCGCAAAAAGTACGACCTATGCCGGGGCGATGGGCGTACCCCGGAGACAGCCTTCGACATACCGGAAGGCGTGACGGATTACAAGGAATTTGTCAACACCTTCACCCGCGAGGTATTCGGCGAGCGCCACCTATACTGCGAGTTTCGCTACGGGGATATCGCGCCAAACGGACGCTTAGTCATCTACGGGCTGGTAAACGCCGGCCGCACGGGAAACCGCAATATGAACAACGACCCCATCATTGCCATGCCCTGCTATTTCAACGCCGACAAAAAGGAGACGCCCCAATGAAATGTTTACTTCCTCTGCTATTCTTTCTGCTGAGTCTTCCGCTCCTTGCCACTGCTGAGGGCGGGGGCTTTGCCACGGCCGAGGATTTCGGCTACACGCCCCCGGCTCTTACTGCGGCGCCGCATCTCGACACAAACTTAGAGCGCCGGTGGCACCCGGCCGGCGAGCGCCCCGTGCACGGTACGCTGCATGGCTTCCGCGGCCCCTGGGGAAATACGGCCACCGTAATCCTGCGCATGCCCACCGGGCGGCTGAAGGAATACGCCGCCACCACACTACCCGATACAGAGCTGGAAGAAGTTCGCAAATGGATAGAGGCCAAGGGATTCGAGACCTTTGAGACCTACCGCACAGGAAAGATTCAGGTACGGGTACACTCCGTCACGCCGCTACGGGATAACTATTTTGTGATGCTGAGCCTCTCCGACGGGACACACTGCTGCATGCGCACGAATCTTCGCCCTGTTCAGCGAGATTTTGCCCTGCAGCGGGCAGATGATACCATGTATGTAACGGATGCCACGCTGGACATGCTGCGCCGCCATGCCGAGCGTAAGCCACAGGGGACTCCCATGCTGCCTATCGTCAGTACGGCAGAGGACGCCCTGCTCTACGCCGCGCTGCACAACACCGGCATCGTGGTGCTGTACCTCAACCGCCGTGGCAGCGAGGTGGATTCCGCTTTCCGCCGCTACTTGGAGCAGAACCCGGAATATGTGGCTCGCTGGGCAGGCGGATTTGTGTTTCTTGTGGCCTATGCGGATGAGCACGGGCAATACCCGCCCCACTGCCACCAAGCGCTCCTGCAGCTGCACTACCACCACAACCACGCAGGCTCCCAAAATCCCCCCTTCGACACAACCATGGCCACCATACACATGGATAACGCGCGTATTCACAATACACGGCATGTAAACTACAGCGTCTACCTACACAACATTGTCTCGGGCAACCCCTATACCCCGGGCTTCTCCACGCGAGCAGACTCCGGCAACGTGTCCCTCCCGCAAATGCACAATGCACGCGCAGATGTATTCCACTTCTGCGGCCGCTGACCTACCACCAACCATGAGATACCCCCTCGCCCCACTGCTTGCCGCTCTGGCCGCCGCCCCACTACCGGCTACGGAATACGCCGAACCCTACCTCTACCCGGACTGCCGCCGCCCCATGCCCGCAGAGGTGGACCCGGTGGACTGGTTCGCCAAAGCCAACCTGCAACAACGCTACCGAATACGCCAAAACAGCCGCCAACACTATGCAGACGCCCACACCATGGCCGAGCGTTTCCTGCGCGACCCGCAGGATGACGAGGCTTTTTATGTGCTGAGCGAGGATGCAGAGCACATCAACAACATGCTGCAAGAGCTGGCGGCCACGCTACCGCGCCCGGAGCGCCGCAAACTTTCCACCCTGCTGAAATATCGCGCCATCCACCAAGCCGTAGGCATCAGTAGTCCCTATGCACAGCAGCAGCGCCCACGTCGGGAGTTTGTGCTCCGCCTGCGCGACTTGCTACAGCAAGCCCCCGCAGAAGAGGAGCTGCTGCGCTCGCTCTACCGCATGCTGGAGGAGGAATCTGCCCTCTCCCACACAGAGCTGGATATCCTCTGCCGCGGGCTGAGCGCCTGGTGCGGGGTGAATGGCAGCTTCCGCACAGCCGGAGCTGCTGCCCGCCTCTACCTGCGCGAGTTCCGCAACGGAGTGCCTGTTCGCCTGAGCCCCGCCATGGAGCACGACATGTGCACACGCTACCCCCACCTGCGTCGCTTCGTGCTGGCAGAACGCGCGCTCAACGGCAATGTTGCCCTGCACCTGAGCAACTCTCTCCACTGGGAAGCTCGCACTCTCAACACCTTTCTATGGAGCGACACGCCGCACGCCCTCACCCTGGCACGCCACTTAGGACGCCCCGGCTACGAGCTGTTGAAGCATCGGCCGGATACCCTACGCCGCTATATGAGATATTGCGGTATCACCCACTACCGAGCCATGGGGCAGGAGGTACCCGAGTGCTGCACCACTGCGCTGGATGCCCACAGCCACGGCTCACAAGCCCGCAGCTTGGTAGAGCAGCAGTTACAAGCCTTGGAACCGGAGCTTGCGCCTCTGGCTCCGCGATGTCTGCTGGCACTGGGGCAACCCAAGGGGAACATCTGGAAGCCGGTGAAACTAAATGCAGCTACGCGCATATCCCCCACCTGGCCGGATGCCTCAGCCGTGCAGCTGCCCATGTGGAGCGATTCCTTGCTGGGGCTTAAAAAAGCGGAATCCCTACCCGCCGCCTTCGACAGCGAGCTGGCAGCCTTCGCCAAACTGGCAGACAGTGTGAAGCAGCACCGCGGCACCGGCTACATCCTGGCAGCGGCTCTACGCGAGTGCGAGCAGGCGCGTCCCCGCCGCTTCGACCTGGTTCCCCCCGTCTACCACCGCATTGCTCTGCATTTCGGGCAGGATGGCATCACCCTAAGCTATCTCCCGGAGCAGGATGATTTCGACATCGTGCACCCGGGCACGAACGACCCGCTGCTGCGCACGGCTCTGCACAGCATGCCGCAACACCTGCACCGCCTCACCCTCTTGCTTGCTCTGCTGGAGAAACAGGGCAAAACCCGCGAGCTGGAAAACGCCTGCAACAAGTTAGCTCTCGCCCTGAACCGCAACGAGCTGTGGCCGCTCGTCATCTGCCAGCGCGAGCTGCGCGGTTTCAGCCCCCGCGCTCTGCTCTGCCTCTTTGCCCACTACGAGGGGGAGGACTCCGCGCTTTTCGACTACGGCGAGGCCATGGGGCTGCGGCACGAGATGTCCGTAGCCCGCCCCGGCCACGAAGACGAGCTGGGGGACAATCTGCTGCGCGCGGCCTGCATCAGCAGGGCATTACCCGCCACAGCTCAGCAACGGCAACAGGCCGTGGCCGAGTTCATGCAACTGGCTCAAGTAGGAGCAGAAGAAGAAAACGAGCGACTGACCGGCGGCATCCTATCCCATCTTTTGCGCCATGGAGAGTTCCAAAGCGTGCTCAGCTGGCAGGACTGCCCGCCGCAGTTCCTACGCGGACGCTATGCGAGCAATGGCCTGCGCCTCATCCGCTACTGCTTGGAGAAAGGGCTACGAAAAGAAGCAGAACGCATACTGGCCACGATGCGGGCAGATGCGGATACCGACACCACACCGGCATGCCGTCTGGCGCAGGCTCTGCTGTGCAACACTGCAGAGGAGGCGGCTCGCCTACGGCTGGACGCCTTGCTGCTGGCCATGCTCTACCGCCATATAGACTACTGCGTCTACGAGGACTATCTGGACACGCTGGCAGAGGAGGGAGATGCAGAGGACTACATCATGCGCGCGGAGTTGCATTTCTCGAACGGACGCGACGCGGGGCTGAGCCCGCGGCTGGGCTTCTGCTATGCGCGACATGGCCGCTGGTCATCCGCAGCCTTCGTGTTGGAATACATGCTCACACAGGGGCTTACCACCACCACCCCGTATGGCACCACACCGGATCATGCGCACATGTACTACTACCGAGCCTATGCAGACATCTGCCGCAGCCGGGCAGAGAACAAGCCCGAGCTCGCCAAACAAGCGCTTAAAGCTCTGGCCGGCACTCCCGCCGAGCACGTAGCGAGAGAACTGCTGGCTCTCCCGGAGGAGCACAAAAACGCCACGCCCAAACCGCAGGTTGAGCCCCTGCCAAGCCCACGGGAAAAAGACCTACTGGCCGCCCTGCCCACCCGCAGCTGGAAACGCAAAGACGGTAGTACACTAGAGGGGCAGCTTATCGCCCTTACCCGCCGCAGCTCCATACGCCTGCGGCTCGCAGATGGCTCCGCCCGCACCATACCCATGTCCGACATCGCCGGCAACGAAAAACCCTACTTCGACCGCTGGAGCAAGGCAAACAACATAACCACCTGGGAATGGCTGCCCTCCGAAATAAACCCGCGTTACAAAGTGCGAACCGCCGGGCGCCCCGTCTGTGCCCGGCCGGACTTCGGGCATGCAGGTGAGTGGCACATGAGCGTTGTGGATGAAACAGGTACTCTGCACCACCTGCGCACCTGGGGGCTGCGAGGCGCGCAGCAACAAGCAGCAAAGGCGTTCTGCCAAGCGGCGGAAAATGAGCTCTCTGCCGGACTGTGCATAGCCGCCACACCACAGGAAGCACTGAAGCAAAGCGCAGAAAAGCGACTCCCCATTCTGATATTCAGCCACATAGCCACAATGGGAGCAAGAGACAGCCTGCAAGGGCTCACACAATATCTCATGCTGCACCCGGAGGCTGCCGCCGTGTGGGGGCAGCAGTATATTCTGCTGGCAGCCTCCGCCCCGGAATCAGAGGCGCGTCCGCTACGCTACAGCGAGCAATACCGCCGCGACCTGCTGGAGCTGGAGCAGCATTTCAACCCCGGTGCCACTGCGGCAAATGCACAGACAGCCCGCATGCTGGATACCACACTGGCTCGCCGTGGCGGCACAAACATCTGCATTCTCGCACCGGGACAAGTACGAGCCTGCGAGCTGGTGGTAGATCTTACCCTGCCGGCCGACAAGCTGCTGCACAACACCCGCCCTCTTCCCGAAACCCGGAAATCCCCACGCCCATGAGAATATGCCAAGTACCGCCCCTGCTACTCCTGCTGCTGCCGGCACAAGCCGCCCCTGCCCTGCTAGGGCTACAGGCAGAAGCCACAGCAGACTCCGTACGCCGCAGTTTTGCAGAGCACATACCGGCCGGCACCGGACTCACCATCCGCAGCCTCACACCCGGCACCGCGGCAGCTGAGCATCTGCAAGCCGGCGATGTACTGCTGGCGGCAGAGGGTAAGCCCCTGCAAAGCCCCGAAGAGCTGGCTGCCCTGGTGCAAAGCAAGCAAGCTGGGGACACCGTACGCCTGCTTCTGCTACGCCACGGCGAAAAACGAGAGCTTACCCTCCGCCTCTCAGCCCGCCCGGAGCAGCCTGCCCTCACCCGCGAGCAGCAAGTAGAGCTCAACCGCCTGCTCCTACTGCTGGTGCCGCAAAGCGAGAACTCCGTGAATTCCCCCGCCGTACGCCGCCACATGCTCCGGCTCAGCGAGCAAGGATTAGCGGCTCGAGATACCTACGACACTTGCACTCTGCATCTGCGCCGGGGGCAACACCTCATTACCATTTCCTCTACAGAGCGCAGCCTCAGCATACGCAGCAATGCCCCCGAAATACCGGATGCCCTGCTGCGCGCAGACTACTACAAGCGAGACACAAAGCGCCTCCCCGAAAAACTGGAGCAGCTGCTCCTCCAAGCCGAATACTATCGCCCATGACGCCGCACCTCTTCCTAGCCCCCGCCACAGCCTTGCTCTGCACAGCAACAGCTGCACCCCTGTCCCCCACCCCCGTACAGCGCTTCGAACAAGCACGCTTGGAGGTAGAAGCCCTGCGCCTGCTCCGAAATATCCACATAGCTTTGAAGGAAAATCCGGGGTTTTACCCGGCAATAGACCGCGAGCACTTTCTGCAAGGCTTCCGCGAGTATCTGGGCAGCGGCAAGCCCTACCCCCAAGCGCAGGCTCAGGCACTGGCAAATAAGCTTCGTACCCACTTGTTGCAACAGCTTCGCCACTCGGACGCCCTCAGTCCGCATGCCGCACAGCCCGGTGTCTCCCGCCTCCCCAATGGCCTGCAATACGATACGTACACCACCGACAACCCTCGCGAAAACTACAAAGCACGCCGGGCACACCGCCTACTCGCCACCATAGCCGGCACCGATATTCCATGCCGGCTGAGCGGCATGCCCACTGCTGTGGGAGAGGCGCTGTATGAGGCTCCGCGCGGAGTGGCTTGGCGGTTTCTGCTGCCGGTGGAGTTGCTGGATGAATTGGACGCCGCCCCGCTGCGCAAAAACGGAATCCGCGCGGTAGAGATACTGGCCACGCGCGAATCCCTGAGCCATAAAACTACGGAGGCAGCCCGCGCCTACTTCGCCGCCAAAAAACCGGAGCTTCCACGCATCTGCCCCGAAACAGCAGAGATGCACGCCGAGCGCTCCCGCCAAGCGGGCATAGCGCTGGCCTGCTCTGCGCAAGAACCGGACTCCCGGCTTTTGCGTCGCGTGGACGAGCTGCTACCCAAGCTGCTTACAGAGAGCGATTCGGAGGCAGTCGAGCTCACAGAGCTATTGGCAAAAGCGGAGCAGGAATACCACTCAGCTCGCGAAGAAATGCGCAAACTGAAACACCGGCAGATTGCCGCAGACCTCATGCAAATGCAAAAGCAAATTCCCGGCACCCGCTCCCTGAGCAATGGGATACTCTACCGCTCCGTCTCCGGCTCCGCACAGGATGTCCCCCTCGCCGCCGCAAAGTACATAGAGGAGGAAGAAATGGGTACAGAAATGTACCTGCGCGTGCAAAACCGCATCATCCACGCTGAGAACGACCTACCGCAGCCTCTGCTTCGAGTCCTGCACGAGATACCGCCGGGTACGGCCTGGGAAATCATCATCCCCCCGGCTCTGCGAGGCAAGGAATACGAGCTCCCCCTGCGCCTGCGCATACGTGCCTCCGCAGAGCAGCAACCACCCGCTCGCTCCCCCATCCTGCCGGATGTCATATGAGGGGTATCTATATCGCCCGCGCCACTACTATAAGTTTTTGCCGCCTCCCCAAATCCGTGCCGAAGCTCTGTCTCCGGCACGGATTTTCGGGGTGTTTTGGGCTTCTTCGACTTCTTATCGATTTCGGGAAAAAGTTTACAAACTCTGCAAGCGGTGCACTACATCAGCCGGAAGCGCCTCGCACTGAGCGCGGGACTCCAGCGGGTAGGTGCGAACAGAGGAGCCGCTGTGCAGCTCCAGCTGCAAGCGCTCCTCCACCAGACGCAGAACCACGCATCCGCCGGCATCCTCCAGCTCCAGAGCAGTCTCCACACTGCTGCCGCACAGCCAATCCGCATGTCGGGATGGCACGGTACGTGCCAGCACCGTAAGCTCTTGCATATCTGCCAGCACCTGCTGCCTGTTCATGCGGTACGGCAAGCGAGCCAACTGGCTGCGCAGGCGGGAACGCACCTGCGCAAACTGTTGCAGCAGCTCCGGGCTCAATTCCGGCGTCTCGGCGGCTTCGTTATCCGCAACCTTAGCATCTGACACCCCCGGATGCGATACCAACTCGGCCAAAGCCACACACTTTGCCCCGGCGCGCACATAGAACACGCGCACCACATCCCCCGGGGCGTATGCCGACAGGGCGGACCTCAGTGCTGCGGCATCGGGCGTAGGCACCCCCTGCACATGAGTGATGATATCCCCCGCCTGCAAACCGGCCGCGGCTGCCGGAGTACCGCCGACTACACGAGCCACGGCCACCCCTTGGGAAGAGGCAACCGGCTGCGGCACGACACCGAACACGACCGCGGCGGCAAGCAGCGGCGCCTTCAGCAAATGCAGGCAGAAAATGCAGGCGAGGGTTTTCTTCATATCACATCGTCGGGTAGTTGAGGAGGAAACGGACATTTCACCCGAACACGCAAACGCGAGCGCTCAGCCGTTTCGAGCACAAATGTATCGTAGCGTACACCATTGGCATAATACCGCTGCATGCTGGCACTCGGTGCTTGCTGCGCAGGTGCCTCCGAACCGGGCAGAAAGAGAGCAGCCACCACCACCGGCAACAACACCAGCACCACAGCAGCGCATACGCGCCGCAGACGGTAAGGGTGCTGTAGCAAATGCTCCGCCCGCAGCATCCGCACCGGCAGGTGCCTGCGCAGTGAATCCGGCATGGCGGCCGGGGCAAGAACCTGCTCCAACTCAGCGGCAAAAGCTGCATCCGCACGAGTCTCGGCAGCTTCCTGCGCCATGGCATCGAGCAGACGCCGCCTCATCTCCGGCGGCATGGAAGCCGGGGATATATGTTGCAGGATTTCTTCTTCCATATTCATAATAAAGGATTCATTTCTTCTTCCACTTGTTTTCGGAAAATCCGCAGCGCCGCACGATATCGGCTAGCCACCGTAGCGGGGTTCTCCCCCAGCAACTCCGCAATCTCGCGGAAGGTGAGCCCCTCCCACACATGCAGCACCACCACCTCCGCATAGTCTGTACGCATGCTGCGCAAAACACGCTCCACACAGCGGCACCTCAGCTCTGCATCCGCCGCACTGCTCAGCCAAGGCAACTGCTCGTACACAGCCACAGCCCCGGCTGCAGAGGCCTGCGCCGTGGCACGGCTGCGCACGCGCTCGCGGTACAAATCCGCCGCGGCATTTCGGATACAGCTTATGACGAATGCCGGCCATTGCTCTGCCCCCTTGCGGAACTCCCCACTACTCACCACACGCACTAGACTCAGCAGTGCGCTCTGCAATACATCCTCCGCATCTGCTTCGCACGCTGTGCGCTGGCGAGCATAGAGCAACAGCCGCTCTCCATGTTCCCCCAGCCACGCTGCCCAATCCCGGCAGCTGCCGGCAGTGGGCTCTGCACCCGCATCTGTTGCTTCCTTGCTCATGTGCTCTTTATCTTAAAGACGCACGCCGTGCTCTTTTTATTTAGTTTTCATCGTTTTTTTCCAAAAAAATACTATCCAATAGAACAACCTTGCACAAAGCCTAAATTCGGAGTTGCGCCGCCCCGTTTTTTACACTTGACTTCCCGGCCTCCTACTTTATAATCAGCTTCAACTCACAATGAACATAAAAGCCCGGAATAAGCACTGCAACCTCATCCCCACCGCTGTTGCCATACTGCTGAACTGCTGCACCCCGCTACAACAGCCGAAAACGCCTGCTACTACAGAGCAACAACGCGAGGCAATGATTACCACCCTCGCCCGACTGCCGCAAAGTTTCCTGTACGAGGAATCCGCTGAGAGCTTCGAGCAAACACTCCGGCGCGGAATCTACCGACAAAGCACAAAAGACAAAACCGAGTACCTCCTCATACCGGGAGACGGTACAGCCGGCAAGCGTCTCTTCTGCATGTCCCCGGAGCACGGGTTAAGTGTTATTTTCTTCAATGAGCCGGAAGAAGAATATGAATCTGAAAGCGCCTCACTTTACCGGTTCGATGGCAAAGAACTGCACCACGTCTGCACCTACGCTCCCACAGATATGCAGGCAATACTCCCCGCAGAAGCCCCCTCCCCGGAAGATTTACAACAGCCATGACCGCCCCCACAAAAACTGAACAGAACCACAAAAACCTCACAGCAAAGCAGCTCATTCCCCGCAAAAGCGCGGATGTACAAGATTACTCCCGCATCATGGCTTGGCTACCGCTGGCTTTGGCATCCGTTTTTGAGGTGATGTGGATATTTGCCCCACCGGGTACAGCGATGGGCTTTTTCAGCCTGCTGGCGTGCGTCTTTCTGGCCGGCCTCAGCATGATAGTGGGCATTGCCCTGCTTATCAAAGGCGGGCATCCGCGGGAGGCGATGGGCATCCTATTCGGCACTGTGTTCCTGCTCCCATTCCTTATCTGGATACTACTGGATATACTCCGGCTGCCGTACCACCTGCATTGAAGTCTGAGCATTTGGTGGCCGTATTGTTCCCGTGCAAGATTGCAGATAAATACCAATTTGCACTTGCATGATGGGGTGCAATGTGCTACCCTCTCGGGCAGGTAGAAATAACCGCGTTGTTATGATTGAGAACGAATACATACGCATCGAAATCCGCACAGCCGGCCGCAGGTTCGCCGGTGTAACCGTGCAGGACAAGGTAAACGGCCGCAGCTACAACCTGGGTAAGGAAGTTTTCCGCATTCAGCTGCAGGAAGCCAAGACAGATGAGGCCTGCTCTAAGAAGGAATACACGGATGTGTGCCTGCCGCTGAGCGCAGCGGATTTGATGTGCGGAGTGCCCGTGGTGAGCAGTATTAAGGCTCAGCCGGAGGGGCGACGCCTGGCCGACCGCCGCGCCGGGCAGCGCGTAAGCCTGCCCTTTGCCGTGACGACGGATGGCTACAAGCTGGAGTGGTGGGCAGAGCTGCGCGAGGGGCAGCCGTACATGCGTCTGGGGCTGCACATCACCCCCATGCAGTTTGCCATGCCCGCCCGCAAGATTACCCTGCTGAACATCGCCGCCCCCGAGGCTCGTGTAGAAGGTAGCGTGAAAGGAGCCCCCGTGGTAGCCGCCGGCAACCGCCTGTTTGCCGGTGTGGAAAACCCGCTGAGCAAGGGCGAGGTGACGCCGGAGGGCTTTGCCTGCTCTCTGGAGCGCACCACCCACCTACCTGCCCGTACTCAGAGCAGCATCTCCGCCGTGCTGGGCTTCTGCACCCCGGGCCAACTGCGCCGCACCTTCCAGCTTGCCTACCTGAACGAGGAACGCGCCCGCCCCTACTTCCCCCTCTTCAACTACAACACCTGGTACGACATCGGCTACTTCACCCCCTACAGCGAAAAAGATGTGCTGGACACCGTGCGTCTTTTCGGCGAGGAGCTGGTGCGTAAACGCGGCGTCGTGATGGATTCCTTCCTGCTGGACGATGGCTGGGACAACACCGAAACGCTCTGGCAGTTCCACGATGGGCTTCCCAACGAGTTCCGCACGATCCGCGACATGATGCAGAGCTACGGCTCCGCCCCCGGTGTGTGGTTCTCCCCTTGGGGTGGCTACGGACAGCCCAAGCTCAACCGCATAGCCGCCGCCGGGGATGCATACGAGACCAATGAGCGCGGCTTCGCCCTCTCCGGCCCGAAGTACTACGAGCTTTTCCGCGAGATGTGCCTGCACATGATTCGCGAGAACGGCGTAAGCCACTTCAAGCTGGATGGTTGCTCCGGCATGGCCGACCCCGCCCCCGGCTCCCGTTTCGGCTCGGACTTCGAGGCAGCCATCTCCCTCATCGATGAGCTACGCAGCGAGAAACCGGACATCTACATCAACCTCACCACCGGCACCTGGGCCAGCCCCTTCTGGTTCAGCATAGCGGATTCCGTATGGCGCGGCAACTGGGACCACGACTTCTGGGGCGTGGGTACAGCCCGCCAGCAGTGGATTACTTTCCGAGATGCGATGATATACGCCCACAACGTGAAGATTTCCCC
>JAZNTO010000135.1:0-14298 GCA_045591805.1 Akkermansia sp.
CTCGCAGGAGGCGATGCCGTACTGAGCAAGGACCGGAAGAATCTGGTCGATGCGGCGGGAGTAGGATTCAAAAAGAGGCATAATCTTGTCTTGTGTGTTAAGGGTTCTTTACTCGTGGCGGGGGTCGATGTACTTGGCGGCGTCAGCAAAGCGGCCATAGGAGCCGGTGTGCTTCTTCACAGCCTCGTTGGCGTCCATGCCCTTCTTGATGTCCTCCATCATCGGGCCCATTTTCACATACTGGTAACCGGTAATCTCGCCGTTCTCGTCGAGAGCAAGCTTGGTGATGTAGCCCTCTGCCAGCTCCAGGTAGCGCGGGCCCTTGGCCAGCGTGCCGTACAGCGTACCCGTCTGGGAACGCAGACCCTTGCCCAGGTCCTCCAGACCGGCGCCGATGGGCAGACCACCCTCGGAGTAGGCGCTCTGTGTGCGGCCGTATACAATCTGCAGGAAGAGCTCGCGCATAGCGGTGTTGATGGCGTCGCACACCAAGTCGGTGTTCAGAGCCTCCTGTATAGTCTTGCCGGGCAGAATCTCACTGGCCATAGCGGCGGAGTGGGTCATGCCGGAGCAACCGATGGTCTCCACCAGAGCCTCCTGAATGACGCCATTCTTCACATTGAGCGTCAGCTTGCAGGCACCCTGCTGGG
This sequence comes from Akkermansia sp., assembly GCA_045591805.1. Taxonomy (GTDB): domain Bacteria; phylum Verrucomicrobiota; class Verrucomicrobiia; order Verrucomicrobiales; family Akkermansiaceae; genus Akkermansia. The sequence goes on from JAZNTO010000135.1 coordinate 651, forward strand.
GGGCGCACCACCCTACACCGTGGGTCAGGCCGGAAATATCCTCGGTCTTTGTGACTGCCGTCCAGGCACCCTCCTGCGGGATGGGTGCAGGGCCGTGATTGCAGCCCTTCTTGACGCAACACATCTGTTCTACTTCGTGTGTGTACTGCATAGTTTTGTGTTTGTTTTTGGGAAAACCTTGTTTGCCGCAGCTTCCGTTTTGCCGCAGCTCTCTCAGTCAATTTGTATTCTACCCCGACTCGCACCTGTTAGGCAAGACTAATCTTGTATTTTTATTGTCAATCTGTCATCTGCGGAGGCTTTCCCCTTGCCATTCGCCCCTCTGACTGCTAGAATGGCAGCATGCCAATTTCCTCCCCGGCCCCACGAAAACACACCATACTACGCAAACCGACCGTTATTGCCGCGCTGCTGCTCAGTTGCGTGCTCGGTTCGTGCATCAGCATCTATACAGGCCGCGCCACCATTATCGATACAGGCGGTGCCATTGCCTCTATTGGCCAGCAACGCCCCAAACTCTGCTCCGAATCCCTTCCGCACAAACAGGGAGATACAACGCACGCTATCCATTATCGCGTTTGGAAAGACGGCGAATCCTACATCGTACAACTGCCGGTCTGCTATGTGCCGGCTACATACTCCGTGCTGGAGCACTACTGCGGGCACAATGACTTCCGCCGGAACACTTTGAGAATACGCTACCCGCTCAGTTGGTATCACTTACGCGAACAGGATATCACTCAATACCCGGTAGAGCACTACTATGCGCGGATGAATGAAACGCAATACCAGCAGCTTTGCCGAAAAAGCATAAGCATCAAAGTTCGCCATTCCCCCTTTACCAATACCCCCATACTGACAAAAGACCGGATTGATTGGAGCCGCGCGGAACTTGTGCTGGACCAACACGGCAACAACACCGGAGTCAGAAAGAGCAACATCAAAACCCCGCGTCTGAAATGGTACTGGTGCCCGGATACTCACCTCCCGCCCCGCCGCACTTGGTACAACTACACGCTCATGCCTCTGAGCTGGGCAGGCGAAGTGATAGACATCCCCCTCTCTCTCATCGTCACCCCCATCGGCTGGCTGGCAGATGCCGTATACGAGCCACTTGCAAACTAACCCCCAATATGATAAAACGCCCCACGTTGCGCAAACTCAGCATTATCGCCACCCTGCTCTTGGCAGCCGGGCTGGAGAGCTGCACCAACCTCCACCCCGGACACTGCACCATCATCAACCTCGGCGGCGCTGTAGACAACCTAGGCAAGCAAACACCCCACTTGCGACAAGAACCCTGCACAGCCACAATCGGCGATACACAAATCCCCACAACAGACCTCCGCTACCGAGTTTGGAAAAAGGACAGCACCTACTATGTGCTGCTCCCACTGGCCTACCTGCCGGCGGAAGAAACTGTATTCATCCACTCCTGCGGTTTTCATTTTCCGGCCGAAAGCCGCAAAACGCTCGAATACAGCTACCCTCGCAGAGCGACAGAACAGCAAATACAAGCGGCACCACTCGAAAACCACATAGCCATCCTCACAGAAGCACAATACGCAGATGCCTGCAAATGGCGTAAGTTCGACTTCAGCCTCTTCGGCAACGGCACAAAGCTGGCTGGTCAAAGCCACAAAGTACTTCCCATGAGCGAAGTAGACTTGGCCGGAGCAGAAATAATACTCGATGCGCTCCCGATTACGGCAGACCTCATACGCCCGCAGCTAGGGCGAGTCGCAAGAGCAGCCCCTGCCCGCCGCACCTGGTACAACTACACGCTCATGCCCATCAGCTGGGTAGCAGAAGTAGCGGATATACCCCTCACCCTCATCGCCACCCCCATCGGCTGGCTGGCAGATGCCATCTACGAGCCACTTGCCAACTAACTCCGCAAGCAAGCAAAAGCCATGTATTCACGCGTGTTCCTCCTCCTGCTCCCCATGCTCATTTGCCCTTGCCGGGCGAATCCTCCCGCCACCCCCGCAGACCTGAGCGGCAAACGCCTCATCCTCTGCGAGCGCGAGTACAACTTCCCCACCGGCAACGAGCACAGCCAACTCCACGGCCCCATACGCCACTACCACCGCTACACACCGGCCACCGCCACCTTCACCGTAGGTACCACCCACAACAGCCCCCATATCCGCGGCGGCATAGGCCACACCACTTGGCAGCTCCGCTTCGCCACACCCACCTCCGGTACCGCTACACTCATCTCCCACGGCCCCCGCCACCGCGGCCCCGCAAAAGGCACCACCTGCCCCTTCCGTATAGAAAACGCCACCGCTTCGGGCAAGTAGCAGCCACACCTTAGAAAAATGCCGCTACAACCCGCAAATCTGTTTATATAAAGACTACTCCCGACTATTCATCGCCCGGATTCCCCGTAGTTTTGTGCATTTTTTGGTCAACATTCCCCGTAGTTTTGTGCATTTTTTTGTCAACATTCCCCGTAGTTTTGTGCAAAAAGCTTGATTATGCCCTAAAATAGAGTATAATAGAGCCACAGAAAAAAGGCGCATGAAACGGATACTTACAGAGGAACTTTTGAAATGGAAAAATTCCGCAAATAGGAAGCCCTTGTTGCTGCTTGGAGCACGTCAGGTGGGCAAGACTTGGTTGATGCAGGATTTTGCCGCTTCTCACTACAAAAACACGGTATACATCCGTTTTGACCGGAACCTCCGCATGCGGGAAATCTTCGAGACCGGCAACTACGAGATGCAATCACTATTGCTCCAGTTGCAGATGCACACAGAAAAGAAGATAGAACCGGGAGAAACTTTGATAATCTTGGACGAAATACAGGAGTGCCCTGCCGCGCTCACCTCGCTCAAATACTTCTGTGAAGATTTGCCGGAGCACCATGTAATGGCCGCCGGATCTCTGCTGGGCGTATACGACCACTACGGCACCGGATTTCCGGTGGGAAAAGTAAAGACGCTTACACTCTATCCCATGTCGTACCGAGAGTTTCTCCTGGCGCACGGGAAAGAACTGGATGTAGAAATAATGGAACAACAACGCTGGGATATCGTGCGCAACTTTTCAGACCGCTATACTCAGCTATTGAAACTCTACTACTACATAGGCGGGATGCCGGAAGCTGTTTCCACCTATTTGCGAACACAAGATTTCGATGCCGTACGGGAAGTACAGAAATCTATTCTCTCGGACTATGAAAAAGACTTCAGCAAACATGTTCCCAAAGCTCTGGCTGCCAAATTGTTTTTGATATGGAACTCTATACCGGAGCAATTATCCAAAGAAAACAAGCGTTTTGTGTATGGGGATGTCAAAAAAGGGTTGCGTTCCAGAGATTTGGAAGATGCCCTAGACTGGCTCAAACGTGCCGGGCTGGTGGAACGAGTCAACAGAATCAATTCGCCGACGCTTCCCATATCGGCCTACAAGGACGGAGCATTCAAACTCTATTTTGTCGACATAGGCTTATTGTCTGCCAAGGTGGATTTATCCGTCCGGATTTTGCTGGAAAAAAGCTCTGTTTTCAGCGAATTCAAGGGAGCGCTTACAGAACAGTATGTCCAACAACAACTACGCGCAGAATGCAATATCGAGCCGCTATACTGGAGGTCGGACAATTACCAGGCCGAGGTTGATTTTGCCTTTCAAACGGATATGAGTGTGGTACCGGTAGAAGTCAAGGCAGAACGAAACACCAAAGCCAAAAGCCTGCTAAATTACTGCTACAAATATGCGCCTCCGATAGCCGTTCGCACCTCGATGAATGACTATAACCGACAAGAGATTAACACCGAGGGAAAGAATCCGGCCATTCTGCTGGATATACCATTGTATGCTATTTTTCTTACTAAAAAATTGTTTCTCGATGAACTACCGCCACAACCTAAAAACTTGTTTATATAAAGAGCTTCCCCGACAATACTTCACCCGGATTCCCCGTAGTTTTGTGCATTTTTCGGCCAACATTCCCCGTAGTTTTGTGCATTTTCCGGCCAACATTCCCCGTAGTTTTGTGTAAAAACATCCTTTTATACGCTTGTAAACAAGCACTTGGAAACGACACACACTACTCCCCACAAGCGACCTTCCGCAAGAGACCACCGGCATATCAACATTTTGCATTTTATATTCCAAGCAAAGTAGCCAATATCCACACAAAGCATCACCTCGAGAGCGAGCGTTGCACAGAAGTTCAATCCCGGCTGTATCAACTCTGTCAATTCTCCACCCATTGTCAAGTGTTACAACATCAGAACACTTGACAAATATATGGCTGTTGAAATCTCGGGCACAGTGGAGGCTTTGCTTAGAACGCACAAATGTATATTTCCTATTTGACGCATGGCATTATGTGTGTTATAGTACAGGGGAGAACACGCATGTAGAGGTACTGTGAGCACAGCGAAACGAGAAAAGATAACCGATCTGCGCAAGCTTGTGAGCTTTGGCGACAAGCTTCCGGAGGGCTTGGTGCTATGTGCAGAAAAGTGGCTCGGGCTGCACGCGCTGAATGTTGCGCATGCTCACATAGAAGATGACTGGGAGGCCGGCAGTACGGAAAACTTTTTTAAGCTAGCCTGCCGATATCTGAATCTGAACTACGACCTCTCCGGCTTGGAAAATATACCGAAAGAAGGCTCCTGCGTGGTGGTATGCAACCACCCGCACGGCATGTCGGACGGGCTCATGTTCGGCGATATTGCTATGCGGGTACGCAGCGATATCCGTATCGTGGTGAATGAGTTTTTGCAGTGTGTACGCGGCATGGTGCCCTACGAAATCATGGTGGATGTGTATGGAGGCGATGCCGCAAAACGCGCGAATATGGCCGGGATGCGCGAGATTTTGCGCTGGCTGAAAGGCGGGCACTGCATTCTGGTATTCCCGAGCGGCTCTGCTGCCACCTATTCTCACCGGGATCGCCGTGTCGTAGACGACCCATGGCAGGCCAATATTGCCGGCATCATCCGCAAGACAGGTGCTACCGTGGTGCCCATGCACATATCCGGACGAACCGGCATACTTTTCCAGCTTATTTCTCTCATCAACAAGGATATACGCTCCAATTTCCTAGCACGGGAAATCTTGCGCGACGGCCGCATGCGCCACACTATACGCCTAGGCAAGTCTATATCCCCCGCAACCATTGCCATGTCCGAAACAGACTCCGCTCTCTCTGATTTTCTGCGCCTCAGCAGCATGATGCTGAGCTACCCCTGCACGGCCGCCCCCGCAAACCGCTCCCCGCGAGACTTGGCTCCCATAGCGGAGTCCGCCCCGGCAGATGTGCTGCGGGCAGAAATAGAAGCCCTGCCCGCCGGCTGCCTGTATGCCGAAACAGCCGGGGGGCTGAAGGTCTACGCGGTGGAAGCCGGGCAGATTCCGCACATGCTGCGCGAAATCGGTATTCAGCGCGAGCATACTTTCCGCGCCGTGGGAGAGGGCTCCGGAAATGCTCTGGATTTGGACGCATACGACAACACTTTTACCCATCTCATCATGTGGGACAGCCGCGCAAACCGCCTGGCCGGAGCCTACCGCATGGGCAGAACGGACAAGATACTTGCCGTGCAAGGTGTAAAGGGTATCTACAATGCCGCATTTTTCCGTTTTGGCGACAAGTTGCTACAAGTTCTGAAGCATGGTCTGGAGATGGGGCGTGCGTTCATATGCCGCGAATACCAGCGCCACCCCGCCTCGCTGGACACGCTCTGGATGGGTATAGGCCACTACCTGAATCGCCACCCGGAGTACCGCTATCTGTACGGCACCGTCAGCATATCCGGGGAGTATACACCGGTCGCCCGCGCCCTCATCCTCACCTGGCTCAAAACTCACACCATGCAGGAAGAGCTCGCGGCAGAGGCCACTGCGCTGAATCCGCCTGTGGGGGTAGAACTACGCAGCGAGGACGCCCGCTTGGTGCCCACTGCCCTACCGGAGCTCAAGATGCTCGCCTCCATGGTAAGCAGTATCGAGCCGGATGCTAAGAGCATTCCTGTGCTTCTGCGCCAGTACCTGCGGCTTGGCGGCAAGATGCTCTCTTTCGGCATAGACGAGGATTTCGGCGGCACGCTGGACTGCCTGGTGCTGGTGGACATGGCTAAAGCACCTCGCCGCATTCTGGAGAGATACTGCGGAAGTACGAAGGACGAATTCCGGCATACGAAGTGAGCGATGCCTGTAGCGGAAGTACGAAGGACGAATTCCGAGGGACGAAGTATAAAATTTGGCAGCTTACGCCGCGAGGGGGCAGTGTGTACAAGGCGGGATGGCGCTCCGCTTGGAACACCATCCCGGTAAGTTTTGTGCGAGGCGGGGTATCAGAACTGCCAGCCCAGCCCGGCAGATACGGTGATACCGTTGTGCTGGCCGGCACGATCTCCCCATTCAAAATTGGGCTCAGTGGTCATGCCGCGGAAACCAACGGAACCGACTGCGTAGAGATTCTTGCAGAAGTCGTACTTGACGCCGACTTCTACAGAGTAGGCCACGCCAACATCGTCGCCCTCCCATTTCCCGCCACCTCCACCGGTGCCATCGTTAGGATCAGTCCAAAACAAACTGTTGGTGTAGCGCATTTCGGTACGCCCCCAGCCGATGTTTGCACCGGCATACCAAGAGAGTTTCTCCGTAATCTTATCCGTGTAGCGAACACCGGCGGTGATGGTCCAGTCCGTCATGTCTGCCTTATTTACCCGGCTTTCGCGGTATGTGCCCTCAGAAAACCCGCCACGGCTGGCATCCGTACCGGAGGCCCAGGTACCGCGCAGAGTCAGAGCCAAGTTCTCGTTGAGGCTGTAAACGCCGGTGACATCCACACCCCACATCTTGAGGTCGTGGAATCTATCGTTCGCGTCCTGCATGGGGGTTGTCCAAGTGCCGGCAACCTCCAGCGAAAAGGGGCTCACGGCAGGCGCGGGCAGGGGCTCTACTACTGTAATAGGAGCGGACTTTGCATCCCCGGCCATGGCTGGAGCCGCAACAGCAAGTGCAATAAATAATGATTTTTTCATATCTGTATGGTGGTGTTTCTAACCGATGCTCTATATAACACAGAGGAATCGTAAAGACAAGAAAAAAGTTTCAGAAACACTAATTTTTTCCTAGAGTTTAATCGAAAAAAGGGCGGCAGAGCCGAAGCCCTACCGCTCTAAAAAAGCGTTGATATAACGTCTTTTACTGAGCCGGGAGAGGAGCCGGAGCCGCATCCGGTGCGGGGGTGGGCAGCTCAGGGGTATCCGGCTGAGCGGGAGCGGAATCCGGAGCAGGAGCGGTGGGGTTCATGTACTCTCGCAGGTGTGCGGCGGTCTTGGAAAGGCCGAACTGCAGAGCGATATCCAGAGCATTGCGCCCCTCCTTATCCTTAGCCTGAATAATGGAGATATCCACCGGTTTCTTTTCCTTCTCGGCGCGCTTCTCTGCCTGTTCTGTGATAGTCTTGAGCTGGCCAAGCACGAAGTAGTGTATAGCCTCGTCGTACTCTTGCGTATTCCCGGCCTTGGCGGCGCCAAGCACAGTCTGAAGCAGCACGGAAAGCCCGGTCTCCTTGTCGAGTTCCAGAATAGCGGAGCCTATGCGCTCTGCACGCCCTTCGCCGCGCATGCGCACCATATCCGTCTTGAGCTCCTCCACCTTACGCGCAGTGGGGGGATTTGCCAGAGCTTTGATGGTGCCCAGGTAAGAGGTCTCGCGATTCTTGGAGAAAATGAGCTTGAACCAGAAATTGTCTCGCTTACCGAAAGCAGCTTCCTCGGCCTTGGCCAGGTCTGCAGCAGTATGCCCCTCCGCATTACGGAGCGAGGCATCGGCGCCGAGATTCAGCAGCATGGCAACCATCTGCTCGTTTCCGCGCCGGGCAGCCAGCATGAGCGGGGTAAAGCCGTTTTTCTCGCGAGCATTCACATCCAGCCCGGCCTCTACCAGCAAGAGGGAGCAGTAGGGCATACCGCTCCAAGCTGCCCAGTGCAATGCCGTAAAGCCATCCTTATCCTTAGCCTGCACATCGATACCGGGTTGCGAGAGCAGATTCTCCACATAGTAGAGACGCGACAAGTCGCACAGCTCTGCTTTGTCCGGGTCTATGTAGTTGGAGTAAACGGCCCACATGAGCGGGGTACGGCCTGTGGCGTCTTTCGAGTTCACAAACTCGGCGGACTTCTCCTCCGCCTTCACACCGTCGGCCAGCTCGCGCAGGTATACGTTGTCTATTTCCTCGCCATTCTTATCCGTCTCCAAAGCCCCCTTGCGGATGAGCGAGACGAGCGAGTCCGTGGCAGACTTCTGCTCAAAGGGTTTCATAGCGAGGTTGCAAAGGTAGCCGAGCGTCCCCATGACAAGCAAGAGCTTGAGCATATCCTCCACAATACCGCCCCAGGAAGTACCGGAGAAAACCACGCCGGGGAACTTCGGGTTCTCGCCGTAATCGTTCGCTCCGGCCTGGGAGGGCAGCAGGAAGAACACCAGCAGGGCCACATGCAGCACAGCACAGAAACCACCCACCAGCACCAGTGTAACAGTGCCGACCCACTCCGGACAAGGCTTAGCGGAAAGCGCCGGCATACAGAGGAAAGCGGCGGATATTATTTCTACAACGACCAGCATCCAGAAGAAGAAGCGGCTCACGCCGGCATCGTGCAGGCGGCGCACCACATGCCACTGTATGCAAATGAAATACACTGCCATGAGCAGCATGCAAATACTCATAGCCGCAGTACCGGACTGCTGCAGCTCGGTGCCGGAGTAAGAAATAACTGCGGCCGTTATGGCCCCTGCAAGCAGCAGGAGATAGGGGGCGAACACGGGCCAGAACTGTGCGCGAGTCTCACGCCCGGCGTTGATGTTGGAATCAGACATGGTAAATGAGATTTTTCTATGGGTTAAGCGTTCTGAGCGGCGGGTTCTTCTGTTTCTGCCTCCTCGTCTGCGGAGTCATCCTCCGGGTGGTCGGACACGAAACTATCCTTGGTCAGGATAATAGCCAGCGGAGAAATAACGGCCATGATGAAGTAGATGGTCCACATCAACTCAGGCGAGTGCCAGAAATCTATGTGGCCGGTATCCATCTTGGCGGCGATGCCGTCGTAACAATAAATAGACACGAGCAAACCACCCACCACACCGTTGATGGGTTTGGCGATGAACATAGGCAGCGCGGAAAGCGACATGTAGGACGCCACTTTGTCCTTGGGCGCTACACGAGCCACATACTCCGAGAAGCGCGGGCTGAAAAGCAGCTCACCGGCAGCGAAAATGATAATCTGTGCTGCAACGGCAAAGAAGTACGCCTGCCCTATGGTCTCGATTCCGGGAAGGATAAAGTACCACTCCGGGGGTATGACCAGAAGCACCATGGAAGCAGCGGAGATGGACATACCGGAAATCATGAGCTTCACCGTGGAGAAGCGATTGAGAATAGGTATGATGAGGATAAGCCCCGTGATGATGATGAAGGGGTTGAAGGAGTTGATGATACCCAGGGAGAAGTCCTCGCCAATGGTGCGCAGGTAGTACTGCGGCATGACGAGGAACTGCAGGGTGAACACCAGACGCACGCCCAGCGTGAGCACCAGGAATACGATGAGCTTCTGGAAAGCACGCTCGCGAGCCACCTCGCCGATGAGCTGCAGGGGGCGACGCTGCGCGGCTTCCTTTTTCACGATACGCTCCTCGGGCACGGCGTAGTTGTTCTCATCGATAAAACGGGTGAAGATAAAGGCGACCACATTGCAAGCAGTACCAAAGTTGATAACCCAGTACAGGCCATCCACACCGGTGAAGGCATTGCGAATAGGCTCCACCACAGCAACACCGGCCAACAACGCACCTATGTTCATGAACAGGTAGTAGAAATTGAACCCGGTTGGGCGGGCGCGCAGTGTGGTAAAGCGGCGTATGGAAGTGGTGATACACGGACTCATGAATGCCGTACCAAAAGATAGGATGCCGATACCTGCTATAACAAAGAAGCGAGAATCATCTTGGCTCATTTCCAGCACCTGAGTGCCGAAATCGGAGCCAAGCGCCATGATGATTCGCCCGCCTATCAGCAATATGAAGCCGATAAGATAGGTACGCTTGAGGCCGATAATGTCGCATATCGTGCCCACGGCGAACACGAACAGGGACAGGAAAAGCGTATACATACCCACCCAGAAAGGTGCGTCCGCATCGCGGAAACCGCAATAATCTTTCAGGAACAGGGCAAATACGATGATAAGGGAGAAATACGACAGACCATCAAAGAATTGGATAAAGTTGGTCAGCCAGAAGTCCTTGCCGCACTCGCGCAGCACTTTGAACTCTGAGAAGTATTTGACAATCGGGTTGACCTTTGCGGTCAGCTGGTTGCTTTCTTCGCTCATTGTTTTGTGTTGTGGGGTGTGTTTTTCGTTATTGTAGAACAGCGCCGCGGCTGGCATTGGTTGCCAACTTGCGGTAGCGCTTGAGCCACTTACCGGAAACTTCCTGCATGGTGGGCTGCCACTCCGCACGGCGGGCAGCTATCTCCGCCTCGCTCAGCTCGACAGAGAGAGCGCGATTCGGGATATCGATGGAGATGATATCGCCATCTTTCAGCAGGCCGATGAGCCCGCCTTCCGCGGCCTCGGGGGAAACGTGGCCGATACAGGCACCGTGCGTAGCACCGGAGAAACGGCCATCCGTTATGAGAGCCACACAGTTGCCAAGCCCCTTGCCCATGATATAGCTGGTGGGTGCAAGCATCTCCTGCATGCCGGGGCCGCCCTTGGGTCCTTCGTTGCGGATAACCACCACATCCCCGGGCTTCACCTTGTCGGCCAGAATACCGGCACAGGCCTCCTCCTGGCTCTCGAAAATCACGGCCGGTCCGCGGTGCACCATCATCTCCGGCAGCACTCCGGCTTTTTTCACGATACCGCCCTGCTCCGCCAAATTGCCGAAGAGCACCGCTAGGCCGCCATCTTTCGAATAAGCATTGTCGATGGTGCGGATAACGGCGGAATCCTGCGTAGAAAGCCCCTCCATCTGCTCGCCGAGGGTCTTGCCGCTTACGGTAGGCACATTGGTATTGAGCGCACCGGGAATCTTGTTTATCTCTGCCAGCACAGTCATAATACCGCCGGCGCGCAGCACATCGTGCATGTGGTAGCGGCTGCTGGGCGCAACCTTGCAAATGTTCGGGGTGCGGCGGGAAATCTCGTCGATACGGCGCAGGTCGTAGTCCAACCCGGCCTCAGCAGCAAAGGCAAGGGTGTGCAGCACGGTGTTGGAGGAGCCCCCCATGGCCATGTCGCAAGTGAACGCGTTGTCGATAGCCGCCTCGGTGATGAGGTCTCGTGGCAGCGGGCCGCCCAGCTGAGCCATCTCCACCGCGCGGCGGGCTGCAGCACGCCACATATCCTTGCGCTCCTCGGAGAGGGCAAGTAGTGTGCCGTTGCCGGGCAGAGCCAGCCCCAGCACCTCGCAAAGGCAATTCATGGAGTTGGCGGTAAACATACCGGAGCAGGAGCCAGCACCGGGGCAGGCGTTGCACTCGATGTGGTGCAGTTCATCCTCAGAAATCTTGCCGGCCTTGCAGGCGGCCACCGCCTCGAACACACTGTTGAGATCCAAATCCTCACCGTTGCGCCCCTTGCCCACAGCCATGGGCCCGCCGGAGCAGAAAATCGTAGGTATATTGCAGCGCAGAGCCCCCATCACCATGCCGGGCACTATCTTGTCGCAGTTCGGGATGCAGATACAGGCATCGAACGCGTGGGCAGAGAGCATCGTCTCCACGCTATCGGCTATCAGCTCGCGGCTGGCCAAAGAAAACTTCATACCATGATGCGCCATGGCAATACCATCGCACACACCGATGAGGTTGAACTCGATAGGTGTACCGCCGGCCTTGCGCACCTCCTCCTTTATGAGCTGAGCCACCTTGTTCAGGTGCACATGCCCCGGAATCACCTCGTTGAAGGAATTGCAAATAGCGATGAAGGGCTTTCTGATGTCCTCATCAGTCATACCCGTGGCGCGCATCAGGCTCCGATGCGGCGCACGCTCAATGCCGGCTTTTGTACGGTCAGATAACATAGCGCGCGTATTGTATCACATTTCCTACCACAATGCCAGCATAAAAATTTTCACGAGCCCGAAAACGCAATTTCACATTGACAACAACCCGCGCATTTGCTAGGATGAAGGGGATATGAGAATCGCAAACTTTTTTCTTGCCATGTTGAGCTGCGCAGCTATAACAATGGCGCAAGAGCCGGCACCGGCCAAAGCAGCCCCGGCCGCCACCCCCATGGCGCAGGCTATCGAAAAAACCGCTTTCCTGAGCGGCAACAAGCCCAGCACGGAAGCGAAGTACTACATGTTCCTGGCCTCTGCCAGCTGGTGCGGCCCCTGCCGCATGGTAACACCTCGTCTGGTGAAGGAATATCCCAACATGATGGCCAATAAGGATGTGGAGGTTATCCTGCTTTCCTGCGACCGCACCCCGGAGGAAGCACTGAAGTATCTGGCACATTACAACGCCCCCTTTGCAGCTGTAATGTACGGCTCGCCGGAGGCCACTGCACTGCCCGGCTGCCCTACGGACATACACGGAATCCCGTACATTGTGGTAGTGGATGCGCAAGGCAAAATGCTCTACCGCGGCCATGGCATGCGCTTTGCAGACTGGAAAATGCACATAGACGCCGCCAACCGGCAGAAGTGATGAAAGAGACACTCACAGACATTCGCACGCGCCGCAGCTGCCGCGCATACCAGCCACGGCAAATCACGGAGGAGGAGTTGGACACCGTGCTCGAAGCAGCCACCTGGACACCCACAGGCAAGGGGCTACAGACCCCGCAGCTCGTTGTGGTGCAGGACGCCGCAACTATAAAACAGCTCTCCGTACTGAACGGCAGTTTCATGGGCTGGGGGCCGGACAAAGACCCCATGTACGGGGCTCCGACCGCCGTGCTCGTATTCACCGACACCACCGTACCCACCGGGCGGGACGATAGCGCCCTGATGATGGGCACCCTCATGCTGGCCGCACACGCCGTGGGACTTGGCTCCTGCTGGATAAACCGCGGCAAGCAAATGTTCGATACGGAGGAAGGCCGGGCGCTCATGAAAAAATGGGGCGTTGCGGACAAGTACGAGGGGCTGGCCATCTGCATACTGGGCTACCCCGCAGAGGGCGGCATTCACGAGCCCAAACCCAGACGAGAGGGCTACGTTATCCGCGCCTGAAAATTTATTATTGAACCTTTAATACAAAAAGCAGGAGCTCGGCCACACAGCAAGCGAGCTCCTGCTTCTTTTATTGCTGAATCATCTACTCTTCGCTCCGGGAAGAGTGAGCCTCTATTTTCGCCCCCAACTTCTCCACGGCTGCAAGCAGTTTCACATAGCTACGCTTGAGGTGCAGAATACCAAACACCATCGCCAGTGTTACCAGAGTCAAATACACCACAATACCCCAGCAAAGAGCCTGCAAAGAGAAAATGGAACGCTCAATTTTAGGGTCATTCAGCACACGCCCCACAATCTTATCCCCCACTTCTTTGGCATACTCGCGCCCTTCCTGCTTGTACTGCTCCTTGTATTCGTTGATGAGGGTATCCACCGCCTTTTTCACGGTCTCTGCCAGCACCTGAGAGAGCGGTTTGTCCCCCAGTCCCCCCACAGT
>JAZNTO010000136.1:0-15297 GCA_045591805.1 Akkermansia sp.
ACCGCTTGGCCTCCGACTTCGCCAGATTCTCCCAGTACAGCGTATGCAAAATATGCCCGCCAAGGTTGAACGCCAAACTCTGCGTTGCCGCCGGCGCGAGCTCCGGGCTCAGCTCACCCTCGTTGATACGCCGCAGGGTATCCAGAGCGGCATTTGCCCCGGCTACATAGGCAGCATGGTGCTTATCGTGGTGCAGGTACAGAGTCTCGGCGCACATGAGCGGCTCCAGCGCCGAATCCCTGTATGGCAATGGTGGCAGCTCATAACGCCCACCGGCGTAAGCTGCATTAAAACTCGTAGTATTCATACAGGGCGTTTGACCCGCAAACAGCCCGAATGCTTCAAAATATGCTACTCCGGCCAATCCAGCGTGAGTACCGTCGTGTTATCCGCACAGGAATCCCCCAATGCCTCACAAGCCTGCACCAGACTTGCTGCCAATGAGGCATCTTCCCGCGTATCCAACAAATCTTTCACGGCATCCGGCAGAATAGCTGGCAGCAGCAGCGCATCCACACCATCGCTAGCCAGTATCACCCTATCCCCGGGCAGTAGCGGCTGCGGCACACTCGGCGAATCCACCAGGCTCAGCTCCTCACCCGTGAGTGCCGAGCGCAGCTTGTGCCCATACAACATAGCTTCTTCATACGCCATCGTCCCCGCTCGCACGCACTCCATATACACGGCTCGCAGAGAGTGGTCCGCATTCAAGCGCAGCAACCGGTGCTGCCGCCACAGAAAAAGCGGCGAATCCCCCACACTTACCCACCACAACAAGCCGCCGGATACATATGCAGCCACCAGTGTGGTACCACCATATGCCCCGCAGCATGCAAACGCCTGCCCTACCGCCTCGTTCGCCGCATCCAATGCCGAACGCAGCCGTACAGCCACTGTAGCACCCCCGGAAGACACCTCGAACGCCGCGGCAAACGCCTGCACCGCCACCCGGGATGCCAGCGCTCCATGGTGGTGGCCGCCCATTCCGTCTGCCACCAGCATCAGCACACCATCCGGATAATACTTCGCAAAGCAGGTATCCTCCTGCTTCTCGCGTTTACCTATCCATTGAGACGTACAGACTTTCACTCTCTTCATTTCCTAGCACATGCACAGGCATAACGCAAGCAAAAATCATAACCACGGCCGAATTATGACATAAAGCCCACCACACATGCATACAGCCACATATTTTCTTGCTCGTGTACTCGCTTACAACTTGCCAACACGCATTCCATATGCTACAATACCCATACAGAGAGCAACCAAAACATTTTTTCATGGCACACGACACAGCATTCCTTGGAGCAGGTACCGTACTCGGCCAGTATTGGACCAAGCGCAGGTACTTCGACTATCTCATCAACAAGGACAACTTCCAGCTCACCTTCGGACGCACTTTCCGCATGATGGTGTATCTGGACAACGCCGTGGCCAACGGCCCGGAAAACGTGCGCTCCACCCCGGAGGCAGACACCCGCGCCACAAATTACCTCCTCAACCACCTTGCAGACATCAAACCGGAGTTCACAGTCTTTGTCACCACCTGCGACATGCTCGCCGAAGATGCGGATGAAAACACTCCCACGCTCGAAAACTCAGAGGACACCTACGTGCAGAACCGCATCCGCCTCTACAAAGAGCTCAACCGCCAGTACGGCCGCGTGCTCAACGTCCACCTGCCGGAAATCGCATCTGCCTCCCACCGTGGGTTCAGCAAGCTCATAGACACCCTGCTCTCCCCTCCGGAAAAAGGCGCTCTCCACCTCCCGCCCATGGAGCAACACCAGCTCTACTTCACCCAGAGAATTCTCGGCGATGTTGAGCGCTGCATACCGCTCGGCATTCCCGCTATCATACCCGCCATGCCTCCTCTCACCACCACTGAGATAGCGGAAACCATAGCCCCGCAGATGCTCGACCGCCTACCGGCATTCTCCCCGGAGCAGCCCATGGGCTCCCGCCGCAAATCCATTCACTCCTTCCAGTGGTTGGATCCGAAAGACGGCTACCTTGTCACCAAAGAAGACCAGCTCGAGCTGCTCAAGTTCTATTTTGCTCCGGAACTCCTCTGAGACGCCACCACCGCACTGCATAACAAAATCGCTGCTCTCTTCCTGTCAGCAGGCACCTTTTTTCATGCCTCTGCGTGAGAAAAAGCTTGACTGTATGCCCATACTCTGCTACGCTTGCGCGCGTTATGGCAAAAGTTCCCGTTATTCAGCTCCGCAAGGGTCACGCCGTGAATTACAACGGCGACATCTGTGTTGTGCGCGAAAGCCAGCTCAAGACCCCGCCCCGCATGGCCTCGTACGTGCAGATGACCATCCGCAGCATCGCCACCAAGAAAGACTACAACCTCCGACTCACCTCCAACGACTTCCTGGAGGGCGTCATGCTCAGCCGCGAGGAAATGGAGTTCTCCTATGTGGACGGCATGGGATACCACTTCCTCAACAACGAGACCTTCGAGGACGTCTGCGTGTCCGAGGATATCATCGAACCCGTGAAAGACTACCTCATCGAAGGCGAGAACTACATGCTCCTCTTCACAGATGAAATCGTATGCTCCATCGAGCTTCCCGCCGCCATCACCATGGAAGTGGCAGAAGCTCCCGAGGGTGTAAAGGGCAACTCCGCAAACAACGTCTACAAGAGCGCCACCATGACCACCGGTCTCGTGGTTCAGGTGCCCCTCTTCATCTCCGCAGGCCAGCGCATCTCCGTCAAAACTGAGGACGGTACCTACCTCGGCCGCGTCAACAACTAATCTTTGCCCCACCACAGGCTCACGCCCCGCGCATCCCACACGATGCGCGGGGATTTTTGTGCCCACAATTCACCCGTTCTGAAGTTGACTCCACCGAGTCATTATGGTATAGCTGCTTCATTAAACGAAGAGCCCCGGGGAGCGTTCTGAAGTTGACTCCACCGAGTCATTATGGTATAACCCATACTATCATAACGCATATCCTTATAGTGTTCTGAAGTTGACTCCACCGAGTCATTATGGTATATGTCGATCTGGCACACCTGCTGTCTTACATGCGTTCTGAAGTTGACTCCACCGAGTCATTATGGTATAGTGGCCACGCTGGCTTATGAGGCCGCAACCGTGTTCTGAAGTTGACTCCACCGAGTCATTATGGTATAAGGAACTGGCGAATAATATCATTGACGATATGTTCTGAAGTTGACTCCACCGAGTCATTATGGTATATTTCCTCCTCCTCCAGTGCGTAGTCCGGCACCGTTCTGAAGTTGACTCCACCGAGTCATTATGGTATACATAGAAAACGGAGGATACTCTGGGAATAGAGGTTCTGAAGTTGACTCCACCGAGTCATTATGGTATACTCACATAGCACACATGCGCGCCGTGCGGCTCGTTCTGAAGTTGACTCCACCGAGTCATTATGGTATATAAAGATAGATGCAGATACTATACTGCTAAGCGTTCTGAAGTTGACTCCACCGAGTCATTATGGTATACGTTCATGGAAAACAGCCCAATGCTTACTTCTGTTCTGAAGTTGACTCCACCGAGTCATTATGGTATATCCAGCAGCGTATCAAGCGCCGCAATCAGCCTGTTCTGAAGTTGACTCCACCGAGTCATTATGGTATACTGACCGCATGGCAAGCACGATACGACATAACGTTCTGAAGTTGACTCCACCGAGTCATTATGGTATAAGCTGTACGAGGATGCGCAGCCAGACGGAGGGGTTCTGAAGTTGACTCCACCGAGTCATTATGGTATATGGCCACCCCCGTAATCTGCGCCTCATACTGCGTTCTGAAGTTGACTCCACCGAGTCATTATGGTATAACTGCATCTGCGTGGGCACGGGCTTTGCGCCGTTCTGAAGTTGACTCCACCGAGTCATTATGGTATAATGAACGCAAGCGATATTTCCCTTAAAAAAATGTTCTGAAGTTGACTCCACCGAGTCATTATGGTATAGCATGACGGTACCGGCGTGGTTTTTCCACACCGTTCTGAAGTTGACTCCACCGAGTCATTATGGTATATAGCCCTCGTAGGGTGTCGAGGGTGTCGGGGGTTCTGAAGTTGACTCCACCGAGTCATTATGGTATACTGCGCGCGCATAGGTCTGGGCTTCATATTCCGTTCTGAAGTTGACTCCACCGAGTCATTATGGTATATTGGCAAGCAGCGCATTAAGTGCGCGTTCGCGTTCTGAAGTTGACTCCACCGAGTCATTATGGTATATTCATCATGGCACTACTACGCCCTTGCTTGGTTCTGAAGTTGACTCCACCGAGTCATTATGGTATACTGCCATTCTGGACAGACACCGCTCATACAGAGTTCTGAAGTTGACTCCACCGAGTCATTATGGTATATAAACTGTAACAAATATCGCCACCTGTGCAATGTTCTGAAGTTGACTCCACCGAGTCATTATGGTATAAGGTAGCACCCAAGCCGATGAAAAACAAAAGCTTGGGTGCTACCTAATTTTCACGAATCGCATTTTTGGGCTCATTTTTTGCTACCAAAAAAGCACAAATTCGGCGAAAGGTCGCGGAGGAGAGGGTTCGATTTCACCCAACAGAACGACTTGCTGCTCCCACACAGAGCGTTCCATCGGAATGAGGCGAATATCCCCTTGTGGCACTTGCTGTGCAACTCGCCTCATGTAGCGAATGACACGGTCTATCTCATGATCTTCCCCCTCGAAAAGGTATAAACTGTACTGCACACGCTTACCGCCCAGAGCCTCGAATTCCTTTCGGAGAAGTGTCTGGTACTTGGTATCGGGAACATCATAAGCAAGCATCACGAGCATGGAGCACAAAAGGACGAAAAGCTGCCGGATTCTGGGTCAGTAAGGCACGAGCTAAGGACTCCACCACCAAACGAATGATAGAGCGCAAGCGAAACCGCTTCCCGGCGTAGCCCCAGAAAGCCTCCATCATCTCCGCGAAGCGTCCGGCCATAAACTTGATATCGTGCATCTCATCGAGATAGCGCATTACATACAGCTCCACGCAGCAGCGGAACGGCTCGATAAGGTCGCACACCAAGCTGGGGCGGCTGCGGCGCAACTTGTGGATGATGCCGATACCGGGTTCAATACCGGAAGCAAGACACTGCCACTCGATGGCATGGTAGAGAAAGCCATAGCCGTAATTTAGCGCTACATTCAGGGGAGCCTGAGCCTTGCGACGCTCGCGCGCAAAGAGATCTTGCGAAGCCGCTTGAAAATACGTAGCCCAGAAAAAACGCGCCCACTTGGCCTCCAGCCGTAAAATGCGGTTGAAGGAGTTGGCCGCCAATTTAGGAAGCGGAGCAAGCGCCGGATTCAGGGAGCGGATAAGTGAGTGCTGATTCTGCACCTTAGTGAAAAGCAAATCCGAAGCCAGCTGCATACCGGAGCGCGGCTTGAGTGTGCAGATACGGAAGGTTACATCCGGATTCACATAACGGCAACGTGGTAGAACCGAGGAAGTAAACCACTTTTCCGCCTGCTTATCCCAGCGAGCCATGATGACTGGGCACTGCTGCGCCACCGTACAAAGTGCGGCCTGGCTCCACCGCGCGTGCGAAGCCAAGCATTGCAAAGAACCTAATACCTGAATAGCGATTTTCTTTTCGCCGCTGAGCAGCAAACCGTCTTTCAGGCGCAGATCTGCCGCTTCATTCATCAGGATTAAGTGGTGTATCATACAGGGGGATTCATCTTTCGACTTATTGCCAATTCTGCAGGAATGGCTGGTAACCCAGCAAATACCGCCAAATCTGTAGTCGCAGCCAGAACTTTTTCTTTTCGATCTTTCAACACCAACGCCTTAGTTTTCATCTGTTGGTTACTCTTCACCGCAGTCACACTACCCCAAGTTTCCACAGGATAGCGCAAATACTCCACATTCTTGCCTTCTTTTTGAAGTTTTTCCAAATACTTAGGATCTGCCTCATAGACGAGCTTGAATACATCCCCCTTACGGAACGTCGCAACCTTCACTGCACCCGTGGGAAGAGCTCCGCAAACAAGCGTGTGCAAATCCTTTGCTTTTCGCCGCTTCAGCAGTTTAAGCAAATACTGCGGTGCCCCCTTCGTACCTCGCCAAGGCAAGCCCATGCGTTTAATACCTGCCAGAGCAGCAGCGGTAGGTATAAGCTTCTTGTAGTACTCCCATCGCTTCTTTTTGACATTCCATCCCAGCCAGAGTTCCAATCTGTCGTTGGAAGCGGATAAGCTACGCAGCTGGTCGAACCTACCATCCTTTGCGATAACTCCGTTCCACCCAAGGGGTGACTTATCCAGATTGCCCTTACTGCCAAACTTCCAGATATTACGAATAGGCGTACCATTGTTAAGTTTCAGAGTTTTAGGGGCAACATTATCCGCTTTGGTAGCAGCCTGAGCATCCACAAGCCACTTGTCGATATGCTTTTCTGAGGGAATGTCTTTTGCAGGAATGCCCATACGAAGCAAAATGTCCACAAGTTCTTTGGCATTGTTGATATTGGCAGGATTCAGCGGCGTGCGCTGGTGGGTAAGCCCCTTCTCATCCGCTCCCCAGAAAGTACTGTCTCCCAAAGACTTGCTCTTACTGCGACTAGTAATCTTCTCGACCGGGCACTCAGCGCCATCGTGCAAAAGAGCCATAATATCCGGCACGTTGAGCCCCGCGAGACACATGAGTTCGCGATTCCCCTTTTCATTCTGCACCGTATGGAAAATACCGTGGCAAAGAACATCGTTCATGCCGGTGGGCGGCAAGCAGGTCATCAGCGCGGCATCTATCCTGTGGTGAGTATTGTCCGAGCGGTCTTTTCTGTACTCCGGGGCAGTATAACAGCGGCGCGCCGCTGCCGTATACACACCGCTTGGGTTGCCAATACGAACACGAAGCGCCTCTGTATTACCGGTAATGCCCATCCACACCGCCACAAGGCGGCGCAGTTCGCGCGCCAGCTGAGCTGTGCGGGTCATGTTGTTGAACTCCGGGAATTTATCTGCCACAAATATCTCGCGCTTAGCCTTACCCCAGCCGAAACTCCGGGTAGCATTCTGCATTTCCTTCCAACTGAGCCAGCCGGGCAATGCAGCGGCCGCCGCCTCCTGCGGGGTCATGTTCTGCATAGCTGCGTTCACCTCGCGTGTCGTGAGCACAAGATTATCCGCCATGTAAAGACCTCCGCGAGAATCCGGCCAGAGGTGCGCCAATTGAAATTTGGCAGAGAACAAATCCTCCGGCGCAAGCTGTTGCCCAGTAAAGGGACAGGTGGCCGGCCGGGTCGGGCTTCCGCCCTGTTCCGTAAAGAGACGCATGCGCAGAAAATCCGCGTGGCTCGCATTCAGATTCTTCCCGAAAGAAGCAGCCAATTTTTCGCGGCGAGCGCGGTTTTCTTTCTGCTGTTTTTCTATATCTTTCGCCTTATCACTATTAATAGCCGGGTTCTTTATACACTCTATGACACAGTAGTCCGGCACCGTTTTGCCCGCCAGTTTATCCTTGAGTTTTCTTTCGAACAAGTGTTGGAGAAATCCCTTGGCTGCAAAAGTAAGAGGCGCGTCTTTTTTCTTCTTTTTGAGTGTACCCATGAGAGTTTGAACCTGTGGATATATGCCCCCGTAGATATCTATCTCCGCCCGGAATGTATAGAGACCGCTATCTTTCTTCCACTGCTCGATGTGAGCCGGCTCAAAATCCGCGCCCTGAGCTGTGGCAGCCTCCACCATGGCGCGAGCCGCTACAGGAGACATAGAAGCACGCCCACGCCGCAAGTGCATTTTGGGAGCTACGATATCCTCCAACTGTTTCAATTGCTGTTTATTCCACTCCCTACTGGAGAGAATAAGCTGAAGTTTCTTGAGCTCAGCCTCCATCATTTTCTTAGCTTCACCCCATTTTTTCTCGCCCTCAATAGCCAACATAAGAGCTTGCACGGCAGAGGCCGGCAAGGTTTGGCGCCCAAGCGGCAGCTTGTTCTTGGTTTCAATCTCAAAAGTACGCACGGAAACAAAATCGAGTAATTTCCACCGGCGTATATCCTTATCCCCCGTTGTGCCACAGGGTACTGTAGATAAACCCAGCCAGTTGCAATAGGGACATTGCTTCACCTTGCCGGCAAAATGCCGCTTAGCTTCGTCCGGCGTTTTGCGATTGTAGTGAAAAATAGCTTTCTTCTTGTTCGTCTTGTTATCGCAATCGCAGAAAAGAGCTTCTTCAAATTCCGCCTGATTATCAATGAGATGAGCGTGGCGATGTAAAATAGTACGCAGATGAGCTTCAACATGCGCACGAGGGAAGTTGCGCCCGCGCGCCTTGCGTTCATGAAGCTTGTTTTTGGCGTAATCTCTCAGCGTTGCCTCAATACCCAGAGTATCAGCTAGGGCATACCGCGCTTCTACCAGCTCAGTCCATTCGGCTACCTTCTTATCGTCCAACTCTTTGTTATTATGCGTAAGCTGCGGTGTAAGTTTCAGCAATTCCTCTTTCAACTTATCATCTACGTAAGCAGAAGCTAACCACTGTTTTGCTTCTGCCATGGACGAACTCTCACCCCAAGGCATTTCTCCGCCGCTCTCGTCTCCGCTCATGGCATAATAATCATACCCGCGCCGCAGTACACAGGAGCGAATGCAGATAGAAAGAGCTTCTCGCGAAGCCAATGTGCCGGTAATAGCGCGATAGCGCAATTTGAATGGGTCTGAACGAGACATCACCTCATCCGCCACCCAAGGCAAGCCATGAGCCTCGAACAAAGCTTTGAGTCGGAGCATGCGCGTACGCCGATTCTTACGCGCATGACGAGAGGCTCGGAATGCCCGACGAGTCGCCAAAGCCTGCGCCTCCGGCAAATCTACCAGCAGCGTCTTGGCATACAGCCACTCAGGTCCTCGGCGCACAGCAATACCGATGCCCTCGATACCAATATCAAGCCCCAGTACCACAGAGTCCGGAGCATAGAATGGGTCTGCGTTCCACGAATCACGAATAGCCTCGCAGTCTACCTGCGAGGAGAAAATAGGGGATTGAAGTGCAGATGTCATATGTGTTGATAAGTTGCTCAGTTGAGAGCCTTCAGAATGTTTATGCCGGGGAACCGTACATCCCCGGCCACATGTTATTCTACGCTTTTCGCGCACCAAGTCAACAAAAAAGCAGTTTTTGTGCTTGCCTTTCCGTTTTTTTTATGTTACATTTGGGGCACTTCAGAACCAGCACTCGTGGTGGCCGTACAAACGGCGTGCGTAGGAGAGCGTTATGCCACGGTTAAGTGTGACTCCACACCAAACATCCCTCGTCCTTGGGGCGGGGGAGTTTATTTCAAGTAGGCGGCGCAGCTGCACGCCGGAGCTTCCAAGCCACGCCAACTATCGGCGGCGCATAGGAGGCAGGCATATCGTCCGGCTTATGCTTGCGGCTTATCAGAGTTTCTCAGCGCAGGCGGTCACAAGCCCGGTGGCGAGCTCGGCCAACTCCGTGGTGCGCGAGAGGTGTTTCTCCGCGGCGCCAAGGTCTGCCCGAGTGGCCTTGCGGCGGCGGGTAAGAGCCTCGAAGAAGGGTGTGGTGACGGTCTTGACCTCCGAGGCAACCACATTCTGCATCTGCTTGATAGGGGGATAGGCACGCATCAACCCATGAGCTTCCCCGCAATAGTGCTGAACCATGGGCTCTACGACTTGATTTACAAAGAGTTCGTTCCCCCAATAAATATCGTATACCTTGTCCGCATCTTTCCACCACCAGCGGCGAACGCGCTCCTCGTAGATGAAGGGCTCGAATGTGTTTTGCGGTAAAGCGGCCTCAGCCGGGAGCTGCATGTTGTGCTGCTCCTGCCAGTCCAGGAAATCCGGGTGCTCGGAGGCGGAAAACTCGCTCCAGAGCCCGGCATCCAGCGCTTGGAGTCGCGCGGTACAGTCGCTAAGCAGGGAGCGGATGGTGCGATTGCACCAGGCGGAGACGGTGCACTTCTCGCCGTTGGCACTTATCTGGATGTGTTTGTCGGTAAGCTCCGCGCAAACAAAGCGGTTCAAGAGCTCGCGGCATGTATCGTTGCACTCAGCCATGCAGTGGTTGATATCCCGCCCCGTGGCGCGAGAGCCCTTGTAGAGCTCGCGGCGCTCGCGGTAGATATTCTCGCAGGCGAGCACGAAATCCGGCATCTGACCGGGAGCCACAGCAAACTCTGCCCCGGCGGGTACAGCGGGGGTACGCAAGGCCGCACGAGCCTCTGCCCGAAAAGCATCCCAACGCTCCAAACGCCGCTGCAGGTCTGCCACAGACCTAGCCTCGCTACGCTTCACCCGAAGCAAAGCAGCAGCCAAGGCACGCAACGCCAAGCGCAACATATCGCGGCAATGCAGGTAGCGGATATTTGTCAACTCGCTATGCAAAGCCTCTTCCAACCGCGGAAAACCGGAACCGGCCAGCAGCTCGGCGGAGGAGTGGTACACGCCGTCTGCCAGCTCTACCTGCTTACGTAGGCGGGCGCCGCCCTCGAAAACACCGGCATGCGCCATGCCCAGATTCACGGAAGATACGGGCAGCTCGCGATTCTCGGCCAAGCGGCGCAGCACTGCCAGCGCGCGAGCGGACTGCTCATCGTTCTCAGCGGCCATCACCTCGCCACGCAGCCAGGATTTGGCCTCCATGCGGTTCTGGATGATGCGGGTAGTGGCGGGTGTGCGCCCGTCCAGAAGGGCAGTCAGCTCGTCCACAGCACGGGCATTCAGCGGGGCTACCGAACTTTGCAGCAGCAGCAGCATGTCGCACTCGCGGCCTATCTCTCTGTAGCGCTCTCCGCGAGCCACCTCGGCCTCCGCTGAGTCACAACCGGGCATATCCAGTATCATGCGGTTGCGGGAGCAGAGCAAACGGCAATTTTCATTGAACTGCGGCTCCACGACCACCAGCACCGGCTCCTCCCGCAGGTGCGGGGACTCGCTCACCCGGTGGCAAAGTACGCCGCGAAGATTCAACTCGTTGAGCGGCAAGGTTCGTACAGAAACCTCGCGCAGACTTTCCTCGCCGGTAATACCCCGCAGGTGATCCAGCACAGCTGCCAGCAGAGTGGAGGAGTCTGCTCGGCTGCCCTCCGCACGCTCATAGAGTACCAAGCGAGGCTCCGCCCCGCGCTCTGCCATGCGGATGAGCGCCGGGCGCAACGTTACATCTAACCCATAGCCGGTGGGAGAAGCCAGAGGCGAGCGAGCCAAAAGATTCACCAGCGTGGATTTACCGGCCTTGAGCATCCCCATGCAAACGATAACCTCTATACCGGAGTTGAATTGCTCCACGGCACGCTGAGCCTGAGCCACCCGGGTGCTCACCTCCGCATAGGCCGGATCTTCTGCGCCGGCTTGCTCCAGCTGCTGCAAGACAAGGCGAATCGCCTCCAGTTCCTGGCGTTTGTCCTGGGGTATCATAATATTTCTGCTCGGGGGTAAACTCTTTCTCCGCTTTCCGAAAACGGCGGCGGTATCATACCCGCGCGAGCGCTCATTGTCAAGAATAAACGCATCGCCCCGTGGAGATTCCACCTGACAGGCTACGGATTCCGGGCTCAGCCGAGTTCTGCGAGAATCTCGTCCACGATGCGCTCCACAGGCACAAGACGCCCCTGCCCCTCCGCCCCGCAGGCCAGCAAGCCGGCGTCATCCGGGCCGATGATACGGTGACGCTCCCGCCCCAAGAGAATGGAGGCGTTCTGCTGCGTGGCGGGGTGGTTCCACATGTTGCCGTTCATGGCGGGGAAAATAAGCACAGGGGCGCGGTTCGCCAGGTAGAGGCTTGTCAGGGCATTGGGTGCCAGCCCCTGAGCCATGCAGGCCATGGTGTTGGCACTGGCCGGGACGATAGCCAGTACATCCGCCCGCTGTGCCAGATCTATGTGCACAGGGACCCAGCTGCCGGTCTCATCCTGAAAGGTTGTGATGACCGGATTGCGGGAGAGGGTCATGAGGGTGAGCGGGGTGACAAATTGCAGCGCCGTGGGGGTGCAGACGCAATGCACCTCGTGCCCGAGCTTGGTGAGCCGCGAGGCGACATCCGCCGCCTTGTAGGCCGCAATAGAGCCGCAAACGCCCAAAATGATGGTTGCCATGTTGCCCTCTCCCGTGTGTGAGGTTCCAAGAAATCAGGCGATTTCCACAATCATGTTTATCTCCACGGCCACGCCAAGCGGCAGGCTCACCACACCCACGGCGGAGCGGGAGTGTGCAGCCTCCGGGCCAAAGAGCTCCACCAGTAGGTCAGAGGCGCCATTGAGCACTTTCGCCTGGTCTGTGAAGTCCGGGGTGTAGTTCACAAAGCCGTTCACCGCGACGATTTTGGTCATCTTCTCAAATCCTCCTAACTCGGCCTGAATGACAGCCAGACGGTTCAGGATGGCGGCCTGCGCAGCTTTCTGCCCCTCCTCGATGCTGACATCTGCCCCGAGCTTACCATACACGGCCACCTCTCCATTCACGGAGATACCCCCGGAGAGGTGCAGGTAGTTACCGGTGCGAATGCACTGCACATAGGAGCCAACGGGAGCCGGTGCGGGATTGAGTTTCAGGCCCTTCTTCTCGAGTACTGCTGTATTGAGCTGCATGATGGTGATTAAGTGTTGTTACAGGGATAAGCATACCGCCCTGCGCCCTATTTTGCAAGCAAAATTTCTCATCTTCGCTGCGTAGCAACAATTAACTTCTGCAACCAAGAGCTCTGCGGCATGTCTGCGGCCTGAGCGGCAGTAAAAGGCATGCGGGGGCGCCAGTTCGTGCCGCCCTCTGTCCCGGGGGTATTGAGACGTACGGGCACATCGAAAAGCTCTGTCCACATAAGAGCTGCATAGGCAGAACGGCACCCCAACAGAGCCCGGAAAAGAGCGTCTTTTATGGTGAAGCTCCAAGGCTGCATGCAAGACTCCGGAGGCATCCCTGCATAGTCCCCAAGCCAAGCAAGCACGCGGGAACAATCCCGCCCCACGCGCAGCAGCTCCCGGCGTTTGTCCGGCGGCAGAGAAGAATCCGTAGCTGCGGCTTTTCCCGCCTGAACATGGGAGAACCAGTCGTTCCAATCGTTGCAGATGGGGGGGAAATCGTGCGTGGCATAGGTTGCGAAAGAACAAGGATTGTATGTTTCGCCGCGCACGATACGCTGCTGCTCGTCTATCTCCCAATGCGGAATCTTGAAACCGGCTATTCGCAAGCGTGACAGGTCGGGGCGCACATATTCGGGAACGCAGCCGAGATCCTCGCCAATAACTTTCAGCCCCGGGGCGGCCTGCAGCAAGCGTTGCAGCAAATAGCCCCCATGCATGAGGTTGGCACGGCGATGCTCCGGTGTGTCATCCGGGCGAGGGCGAAAACCGGGGCGACGCCCACCACAGCGGGCAGCAGCTTCTTCTTGCGAGAGTGGTAGGAACTCCGGGTTGCGGTCCGGCATCCAAGGGAAGGCATAGATACGGTAGAAGCCAAGGATGTGGTCTATGCGGTACATGCCAAAAATTTCCGCCAGCTTGCGGATGCGGCGATTCCACCAGGCGAAACCCTCCTGCTCCATAACCTCCCAGCGATAAAGGGGAATCCCCCAGTTCTGCCCCCATTTGGCGGTGAATGGGTCTTCTGCAAAATTCCCCTCTGCAGGGGCGCCACCGCTCCAGTTCATGTCGAAAAGATGGCGTTCAAAAAACACATCGGCACTCGCTACGGAAACACCAATAGGCACATCGCCCATGAGCAACACCCCACATGAATCTGCCACGCGCCGCACCTGCGCCCACTCGCGCGCGCAAAGCCACTGCAGCCAGCATACGTAGCGGAGAGCTCGGCGGGAATCCGCACTGCTGTGTGCAAGAGCGCGTGCAGCAGAAGGCTCCTGCACGGGCCACAGCCACCAAGCATGTGTGCCGTATGCAGTGCTCAGCACCGAAAAGGCAGCAAAATCCGCCAGCCAAGCTCCCTGCTCCTGCACCCAAGCTTGAAACGCTTCGCGAAGGTCTGCGAACTCCGCATCGGTCTCGAATCGCTCGAAAGCACGCCGTATATGGTAGCGCTTATACGTACGCACGCGCGCGTAGTCCACTAAATCTGCTCCTCCGGGTATCTGCTGCGGGGGCAGATTCTGTAGGTATGGGGGAAGAGGAAGCGCCATACCCGGCACACGCTCAAGAGACAAATAGAGCGGCTCTAAAGCCACGGAGCTGATGCCGGAGTAGGGAGACGGCGCATCGTCTTCCCCCACTGCATTGACAGGTAGCAACTGCAAAAAACCAACACCTTGTGCTGCAGCCCAGCGAATCCACTCCTCCAAAGCCAGCAGGTCTCCTATGCCGGCATCCCTCTCGCGCCGCAGGGAAAAAAGGGGGAGCAGCACTCCACTCATACGTTGCATCAGCATAATACCTACTTTAGCACAGGGAGAGGCGTTAGACAATCAAAAAGCGCATGTTAGTCATAAATCTGCCGAAATGTCGCAGATATACGCCGCAAGCGCAGTTTTTTCTTGCAACATGCGAGGGATTGTGATATTAGCAGACAAGCGTGCGCATGACGTTACTGACGCGCTGCGATACACCAGCAGATTCGTTACTCTCACATACATTACACCAATGGCAACAAGCAAGAAAACAACCGCCACCACAGACAAGAAGAAAACGGCTGCACCCAAGGCTGCCAAACCCGCCGCAAAAAAGACAGACAAGGCGAAAAAACCGGCAAGCAAGGAGAGCCTCACTCCCGCCGAGAAGGCTCGCAAGGCGAAGCTCAAGGAAACCTTGGCTATGCTGAAGGCTGACCCGGAGTGGCCGGCTTTCCTCGAAGCGCAGAAGCAGGCTCTGCTCGACCTGCGCGACAAAATGCTGCCCAATATGCAAGACGTCACGCGCGACCACCTGCGCAGCGGTGCCTCCAATGTATCTTCCTCTTCCGGGCAGCATATTGGTGATGCCGGTAGCGAGGCCGAGGTGCGCGACCTCACCCTGCGCCTGCTCGGTAAGGATCGCGAGCAACTTTTCGAGATAGATGCAGCACTGGAGCGCATACGCTTGGGCTACTACGGCATCTGCGAAATCTCGCTCGACCCCATCCCCAAAAAGCGCCTTCAAGTGCGTCCGTTCTGCCGACTTACTGTGAAATGTCAGGAGGAATTCGAGAAAAAATACGGCTCGTATGCATCGTATCTGGCAAAAAAATCGGACGATGTGGGGTATTCCGGGCTGCAAAATGACATGGAAAACGTTTTTGCGCTTGACGAATCCGAAGAATAGTGTAGAATAGGCGCCCGCAAGTCAACATTAATCACCGAATATGCCTAGAGATATCATCA
>JAZNTO010000137.1:0-7923 GCA_045591805.1 Akkermansia sp.
GCGCGGCGCGTGGCGCCGCGGGGGGGGCCGGAGCGAAAAAACGTGAAAAAATATTGGCGGGATGGGGGGGTGGGTACTCCTTGCCCTCTTCGATATTCGGCCGGTGTTTGGTTTTTGAGTGTTGCATGCGGGCGCTTGTTATTGTAATAATCAATCCACTTAGCAGTAATGATTTGTAGCTCTATTATGTTGGCTGGTTCGTGAATGAAAAAGAACTCATACTTGTAGGTGCGCCAAAGGCGTTCCATGACTATATTATCCGCCCAACGTCCTTTGCCGTCTTGGCTGATAATTATGCCGTTCTCCTCCATGCATTCCTGCCAGTCTCTCGAGGTGTACTGGCTTCCTTGGTCTGTGTTAAAGTATTTAGGAAGTCGACCTCGGCTCAGTGCCATTTCCAGGGCTCTCAAACAAAGGCTTATGTCCATTTTCTCTGCTATACTCCACCCTAAAACATTGTCAAGTTATTTTGTTCATTATTGCCATATAGAAGTAGGGACGCGGAACTTTTTTCTCTCCTCTTTTTTTCCTGTAGCGCGTATACGTTGGTACCGATTGTAGTGCAGAAAAACATTTCCCCTGAGATTCCGACTTGACAAAAAGAAGCGGATGTGACATACTCTGAACATGATTCGCAAACTACTTGCTGCGATGCTTCTGTGTCTGCCGCTGCTCCCGGCCTCGCAGGAGCCATTCTCCCTAGCCGTGTTCCGCGAGCTCGTTACCCTGAATCCCGGCAGAAATGTGGTATTCTCCCCCGCCGGGGCGGAAAGCATGGTGCGCCGCCTGCAAAGCGGCACAGCCGGGAAAACACGCAGGGAACTCGACACCCTGACTTGCGGCAAAGAATCCCCTGCGGCGGAAAAATACAGCTCCTGCGCTGTCTTTGCGGATGAAACGCTACCGCTCCGCCCGGTGCTGAACACCGCCCAACGGGTACCACTGGTAAGCGACCGCGCAGCGGCGGCAAATAGCATCAACACTTGGGCAAAACAAGCCACACACGGACAAATCCCCACACTGCTGGTACCGGAAGACCTCTCCCCTAACTCCCGCCTTCTGGTCTGCGAAGCTCTGTACTTCAACGCAAAATGGCAACAAGCCTTTGCCCCGGAGCTCACAGAGACCTACACATTCACACACTCGGACGGCGAGGAAAGCGAGGTAAACATGATGAACAGCGGGGACTCCGAGTTCGCCGCCGCCGGTGGTAAGAATTGGCGAGCTGTGGCCTTACCCTACAATAACAGCACCCACAAACTGTACTTTGTAGCTATCCTCCCGCGGGCTGACGCACACGGTTTTGCCGCACACCTCACAGCTGACAAGCTGGACACGATTCGCCGCAAGCTTAGCCACCCCCGGCTTACCGCCGGTGTGATGCTGCCGCGCTTCCGTGCCGAAAGCGAACTGATAGACATCTCCGACTCCCTCCGCAAGCTCGGTGTACAGCATATCTTCACCGAACAAGCGGATTTCTCCCCATGGACCACCTACAAGCCCTTGAAACTCGCGTGCGTACGACAAAAAGCCTGTGTAGAAGTCACAGAAAGCGGCACCACCGCAGCCGCGGCCACCTATGCAGATATGGATGAAGAAGAAGCTCCGGAAAGGGAGACGCTCTTCCTCGACCGCCCGTTCCTGTGGTACATTGGCGAGCTGACCCCGGGCAGCACGCCCCTGATGATGGGCATTTTTGAAAGGATTGACGATTGACAATTTACGATTGACGAATGGGAATTAGAGCACAGCGAGTTTACTCGTTCGCCTGACGGGCTCAGTGAAATCTTGCCTGCTGCGCTGCCTGCGGTGAAATCTCGTTTTGCGGTGCAAAACTCGGTGGCCGTGACTAGGCTTTGCTCACTTTGTAGATTGTAGATTGTAGATTTGTAGATTCGTTAAGGGGCGGTGGAGCGGACTTCCGTGGAGCCATCTGTGTGCAGGGTGAGCACGTGACCCGGCGAGTAGCGCTTTTCGTAGCACTCTGAGGGGTTGCCACGCGCATCCCAAAAATACTCGCGCTCCAGCTTGCCGTCCGTGCCATACCGGCAGACCCGCTCGGCGTACCCCAGTTCGTGGTTCATGCAGGGCAGGCCATCCGAGCCGTTAAAACACTCCCACTCCACAGCACCGGAGGGAGAAGTGCGCACCAGATGCTCCGCCCACACGCGGGCAGAGTCCAGCATGATACCGTTCTCACTACATCGGCGAGTGCGGCTCACCGACTCCGTGGGCATGTACTCCACCAGCACGGAGTGAGCCTCGCGAGCGTTGTGCTGCACAACATCTCCCGCCGCATTGCGCCAGGATGTGTGCTTGCTGCGACCATCCGCCGTGCGGCACACTTGCTCGCGCGCCACACCGTCCGCATTGTCCGCCGGGTTGCCGCCCACAAGATTGGTTCGCAAAATCTCCTGCTTCGCATCATCGTAAGCAAAGGTAACGTGGCTCTCCCCACGGGCATTCACGATAGGCTTGCCCCGGCCATCCAAATAGCGTATATCCGTAGGACGCCCCTGGGCATCGTAGGCTATGCGTTCCTCCGCAAAACCGGGCATGCGCGGCACCACCGGCTGCCCCTGCGGCCCCAGCATGCGCCGTGCCACAAGACGCCCGGCGGTATCGTACTCGAACACACGGGAAGCCACTCCGGCAGAATCTGCCACGGGTTTTCCGAATGCGTTGAAATTGCGGCGGGCAGTCAGGCGCCCATGAGAGTCGTACTCCATGCGCTGCTCAGCAACCTTGCTGCCGGGTATAGGGGATATTTCGCTGGCAGCATCCAAATGCAGCAAGCGCACGAGCTGCCCTTTTTTGTTATATTCAAAGCGAATATGGGGCATGTTCTCAGCCTCCGATGCAGCGCGGGAAACTTCCCCCAGACCCACGGGCAACTGTGCTGCCGCCGGGTTGAACATACCGGAAAAACAGCGCGCGGCCACAGCATCATCCGCATGTGTCAGGGCGTGGTACAGCCCCATGCCCAGCACACCGAGCAACATCCCCATGGCAGACAGAGTGCCGAAATAACGCCATACGTACTCCAGCACTCGCAACACGCGCCGCCGGATTTCTCTCCATATCGACTCCATACTGCTACATGACACGCCACGTGCGCCGCAAGTTCAATATACGGCAGAAATCAAAGACATGTGAATGTATCGATAACGCCTAAGCCCAGAAATCTGCTGCATTTTGAACGCCGGACATGTTGACGTAGCGAGAGCGTAACAGTGTACTGTCGCGGTGCCCGATTTCGTATTGCAACTCGCTGTAACTGCGGAATCGACGCAAGTGGTAGGAGGCAAAGGTGTGGCGCAGCACATCCGGTACCCAGTCGGTAAAGCCGGCCACCCGTCTTAGTATGCGCCAGTGGCGAAGCCATTGGGGTGGACAAATGCGACCTATTTTTGAACAAGAGTCACAGCTTTCCAACAAACGCCGCAGCGGAGGATGGATGGTTACCAATCGAGCTCCTCCGGTTTTGCTGTGTCGGGGCAGAATGGCAATACTGCTGTCCGAAAAATCAACATCCTCCCAGCTCAAGCGCGCGACCTCGTGCGGACGAATGCCTCCATAGAGCATCATGCCCACCGCCGCCAAACATGAGCCGCCGCAATATGTTTTGGCTCTTTCCACAAGACGTTCAATTTCGATCGGTTGCAATATCTCAATACGTTTCTCCACCACACGCGGCACTTCCACACGTGTCACGGGATTCTCTCTGCACCAGCCTTTAAAGACTAACCACAAGATTGTTAGTTGTGATGACTTACGGTTTTGAAAACCGTAAGTCATCACAACTAACTTATCTCATGATTAGTAATTAACAATCGTATTGTACTTTCTGAGGGAATGCGCAGGTGAAAGGAGTGAGTCTGATTTTCAATCTGATATTTTGCTTGACTTCGGTTTTCAAATTCGTTATAATGCGGCAGGGTAATGGGTACCCTTTATAATCCATCCGAATTAAGCATTATGCAAAACAAAAAGAAACGTATCGAATCTTTATATCTTCTCAAATGTGTTTCGTCTTTTTTCGTCGTTTTAATTCACACTAATTTCTTTTTACGAGACACACTATTTTTTGTAGCAGGCATCGGGACGCCCTGCTTTCTAGCTATAACGGGATACCTACTATACTCGGAAAATCAAAAACGAGAATTAGAAAAAGCCAAAAAGTGGGCATTGAAGTGTGCTCTTCTTGCTTTATTTTGCAATATCGTATACGGAATCGCGTATCAGATTCCATTAGAGCGTCTGCTCGAAGCAAGATTTTGGAAATCCCTCATCATATACGGTACACCTATTTGTCATGTATTATGGTACCTTACATCCTTATGTTGGGCATTGCTTATTTTTGCCGTAATGAGAAAATTCGCCCCGAAAATGATATATACATTACCTTTTTTGTTTATTCTTATTTATTTTCTAAGAAATATAACAGACCCACATCCTCTGTTTCATCTCGATATAACATTTAAATTACCACCCAGAAATAGCATACTGACCTCTTTGACATTTCTTTCAACAGGCTATATCATACATAAACACTACAATTCTTTACAACACGCAAAGGCCGGCTTGCTTGTTATCATTTTATTAACAACCTCTTTTGCAGAAAATTATTGTTATAGCCATTATTTTGGAGCGCACGGCCTGTATCATCTTTCCACATATCCTCTAATTGTTGCGGTATTTATCCTGTGCATCAAACACCCGGATTTTAAATTACCAATACTCAACAGAATCGGAAAAATGCACTCCCCAAACATATATTACTTTCACATGCTTGTAATTTATACCGTATGGGACAAATTAACTTTGAGTAATGACTGGCAAACACCTCTTATTTGGCTGGGATGTATACCATTATCCATGGTGTTGATTTTTCTAAGAAAAAAAATTGTCGACTTTTGGAACAAAATGAGAACAACTGTTACGATGAGAACCTAAACATAGCCTCCTCCAATACGCAAAACAGCATCACAATATCAGTTACAATTCTACATATCGCATCACGCGCGTATGCAGGAAATGCTCGAAGGCGGCCACGGCGGGTTCTTGCCAGGCTTGCGGGTAGCTGAGCAAGCGCAGGGGTACAGGGGAGGTGTCGGCATGGTAGGGAGGCTGCACATGGGGGTATGGCAGCTCCACAAAGCCAGCGGAGAGGTAGAAGCTCCGGCGGCGTTGCGAAGCCGGGCAAAGTGGCGGCTCTATCTCCAAGATGATGGGCAGCCCCAGCTGCTGCAACCACTCGAGCGCGCGGTGTCCCCACCCCTGCCCTCGGTACCGGGCACACACGGCCAGATGCTCCACATATACCCCCTGCGGCATCTGCCAGTAGAAGAGCAGACACACGGCTTTCCCCGCATGCCGGAGTAGCATGCAGTAAAAATCCGGCGCTTCAGCCATGGCGCGACAATGCTCCGCCCACGAGCGGCGTTCCTCCCGCGGGAATGCCGCCTCGTACTCTGCCCACATGCCGCAATCCGCGAGCTGCGAGGGGTTCTGCATGCGTTCTGCACTCAACATGGCGGCAATCTACCCGATTCCGCGCCGCAAGACAAGTTTTTTCTGAAAAAATGATGTTTTATCCTTGACAAAGTGAGGCGCCTCGTGTAGTATCTCAGCGCTGCGTGGCAACAACCAGTGCGCGGATAGCTCAGTCGGTAGAGCAGTAGACTTTTAATCTATTGGTCCCGGGTTCGAGTCCCGGTCCGCGTACTTCATGTCCCCATCGTCTAGGGGTTAGGACATATGATTCTCAGTCATAGAACCGCGGTTCGAATCCGCGTGGGGATGCTGCAAGGCTCCGAGGCGCAATGCCCCGGAGCCTTTTGCATTTGGCAGACAGCGTAGGGCAAAAAGGCTTGCAAGCAGCGGAGGCTTGGGGTATAATACGCGCACGTATGATGGATAGCACACTTCTTTCCACGCTCGAGCAGGCAGTGGCCGAGGGCCGCCTGCTGGCAGATTCCCTAGCCAACATTCAGCTGCTGCTGGCCGGCACACAGGATGCCGTGGCTCCCGCAGCCATAGCAGAACTAGCCGCAGCCGGAGAATGGGCAGAGCTCAACAACCGTTTCTACAAGACCCTCGCTTTCGGCACCGGCGGCCTGCGTGGGCGCACCATCGGCATGGTCGTGGCTCCTACAGAGCAAGGAAAAGGCGGTATCAACGGCCGCCCGGAGTTCCCCTGCGTGGGCACAGCCTGCATGAACTTCTTTAACGTAGGGCGTGCCATGCGCGGCCTTATCGCCTATGTGAACCGCTTTGTACAGGCAGAGGGCACCGGCCGCAAGCCCCGCATCGTGGTAGGGCACGACACCCGCCACTTCTCGCGCGATTTCGCCGAATACTGCGCGAAGATAACCACGGATTTGGGCTGCGACTGCGCGCTGTTCGACGGCCCCTGCTCTACGCCGGAAGTTTCCTTTGCCATACGCGAGCTGAATGCGGACACGGGCGTGGTGCTCACGGCCTCCCACAACCCGGCGCACGACAACGGGTTCAAGGCCTATTTCAACGATGGCGCACAGCTTATCGCCCCGCACGACAAAGCCGTCATCGCGGAGGTGAACGCCCTGACCGGCGATAGCTACGAGCCTCTGCCTGCAGAGCAGCAAGGGACGCTGAGCATCTTGGGGCCGGAGTTCGATGCCATCTACATCGAGAAGCTCAAGGGTATCATCCTGCGCCCGGATGTGTTCGAGAAAGCCTCGGCCAAGGTCGTTTACACGAATCTGCACGGCACGGGTGGCCGCTGCATCGTGCCTATTCTCAAGCAAATTGGCTGCAATGTGAGCACTGTGGCCGCACAGGACGTGCTCGACGGACGTTTCCCCACCGTGGCCAGCCCCAACCCGGAGAACGCCCCTGCTCTGGATATGGCCATAGCGCAGGCCGATGCCGAGAATGCCGACCTGGTGATAGCCACGGATCCGGACAGCGACCGCATGGGCATAGCCGTGCGCGACACCGCCACCGGCAAGATGCAGCTGCTTACCGGCAACCAGACCGGCTGCCTGATGGCCTGGTACCGCTGCATGAGCGCCATCGAGCTCGGAATCATCACCCCGCAGAATATCGACCACAGCGTCATGGTGAAAACCTTTGTCACCAGCCCGTTGCAGGATGCCATCGCCGCCTCTTTCGGCATCTCCACGGTAAACGTGCTCACCGGCTTCAAATACATTGCCGCCAAGCTTGGCAAGTACGAGCAGGCTATCCCCGCCGATAAGCGCGTGGGCTACCGCAGCATGCCCGAAGCACAAACCCGCGAGCTGCGCCTGCAGTACAGCAAGTACTTCATCTTCGGAGGCGAGGAAAGCTACGGATATCTGGCTCAGGACTTTGTACGCGACAAAGACGCCAACGCCGCCGCCCTCTGCCTGGCTGAGATGAATGCCTACCTGGCATCCAAGGGTATCGGCCTGCTGGAGTGTCTGAACAACATCTACTCCGAGTTGGGCTACTACATGGAGCTGGGCAAAAGCCTCGTGATGGAAGGAGCCGACGGCGCCGCCAAGATTGCCGCACTCACCCAGAGCTACATGCAAACCCCGCCCGCAGAGATGGATGGCGCCGCCGTGGTGAACGTGCGCGACTTCTCCACCGGTAAGCTGGTGGATGCGGAGGGCGACCCCATACCCGCCGAGAAGATGCTCTTCATCGACCTGGCAGACGGTCGCAGCTTCGCTGTGCGCCCCAGCGGCACTGAGCCCAAGATTAAGTACTACCTTTTTGCCCATGGCGAAAAGGGCGCTGAGCTTACTTCGGCCAAGGCCGCGGTTGCTGCCGGTATCAACAGCCTGTGGGCAGCAGTCGAAGCCGATGCCCGCTGCCGCATGGCATAACCACGCTTAATTTCACCCGCCCCGCAGCGCACAAGCGTTGCGGGGCTTTCCTACTACACACCAC
>JAZNTO010000138.1:0-19001 GCA_045591805.1 Akkermansia sp.
GGCAACACCTGCATCTGCACCAGCGCCACACTCTCCACAGGCGAGCGTGGCATGGGGTATTTTGCCGGCCGGGTGGGAGCAGAAAGCGCTGAGACTCTGCAGATAGGCAGCCCTTTCAACTTTGCAGAGCAAATGCGCGTCATTGTCGCACGCAGCATGCCACCACCACCACCGGCCAGCGAGGAAGATGTATACCTCTCGGCTCTCTTCGACTGGATTACCCGCGCACTGGCGGAAAGCAATGGCCGCGCTTTCGTACTCTTCACCAGTTACAATCTGATGCGCCGTATGGCCGGACTCCTGCGCCCCTACTGTACAGAGCAAGGCTGGCCTCTGCTTGTACAGGGCGAGGGACAAGACCGCACCCGTATGCTACGCGACTTTAGGCAGAACATTGGCAGTGTACTGCTGGGTACGGACAGCTTCTGGACCGGCGTAGATGTACCCGGCGAGGCTCTCTCAAACGTCATCATCACCAAAATTCCCTTCGAATCTCCCTCCAACCCGCTCACAGAAGCCCGCATGGAGGACATCACTACACGCGGCGGCAACGCCTTCCGCGACTACTCATTACCCGAGGCCCTGCTAAAGTTTCGCCAAGGCATCGGGCGCCTCATCCGCAGCAAAACAGACCAAGGCATCATCACCCTGCTGGACTCCCGAGTCACGGCAAAATATTATGGTACCCTCTTTATGTACGCCATACCGGCAGCTGCTCCGCGCGAGTTTCTGTAAAGACGCCCTCAGCTCCACCACTTCTCCGCCGCCAGAAACTCCGCCGCAGGCAGGCAAATAATAGCCCCGGTCGGAATAGATATCTTCTCGCGAGCTGTTTCTATTTTTGGCTCCGTTTTACGGCCAAAAAATACACTTAATGGCGGGAGCGCCCGTCATTCCAGCCACTCTGTTGGTGGCGGCGCTGAGCTTCTTGGCGGCGGCGGGCTTCATCCGCAATACGCTGGGCATTAGCAGCAGCCTCTGCCTCTGCGGCGAAACGCTCTTCCTCGCTCATCTCGCCCTCTATGGGTGCCGTACCTGTACGCCCGGGACGCGGGGCACGCAGCTCTTGCTGCATGTCATCCTTTATTGCCTCGAAAAAGCTCTTGACAATGGCCGCCGCCATACGGCCGCCGGAAATACGCTGGTGCGGCTTCCCCTCGTAAAGAGCCGCATAGGCATAGCGTGGTTCATCCGCCGGCAAAAAACCGGCAAACCAGGCCAAGCGGCAATCATCCGAGGGGCGCCCCCACTGAGCCGTTCCGGTCTTACCGGCGTTGTCCGTATAGCTTAGGGCGGCGCGGCGCCCCGAACCATTGAAAACCACGGCTCTCATCCCCTTGCGCACAGTGGCCAAAGCAGACGCCATATCCTTGAGGTTGCTTTGCGAGGAAGGAGTAAACTGGTAGACCACGTTGCCTTCTGCATCCAGCATCTGGCGCACGAGGTGAAGCTTGGGCAGATAGCTGCCGTTGGCAATACCGGCCATAGCGTGCGCTACCTGCAGAGGTGTTGCCAACAAAGGTCCTTGGCCTATGGAAATATTAGCGGCATCGCCCTGCATGAAGCTGCGGCCGTAGTTACGGAACATCCAAGCTTCGTCCGGCACATTGCCGGCCTTATCTGCAATGGGAAGCCCGGTTACGGAGCCGTAACCAAAGCGGCGAGCAAAGTTGCTCAGACGGTCTGCGCCGATACGCGGATCCATCGTCGCGGCAATCTGGTACATGAATGGGTTATTGGACAGAGACAAAGCGGTGATACAGTTGATATTACCAGAAAAATGATTGTGATTGCGGAAAATATGGCCACCGATACGGATGCTGTAGGGGCAGTCTATGTAGGTATCCTCGCGTATGATTCCCAGGTGAAGTGCCGCCGCAACGGTGATTGTTTTGAAAGTCGAAGCCGGGGGATACACACCCGCATACGCACGCGACACAAGGGGATTATTCTCATCGTTACGCAGAGCATCGTAGTCCTTCTGAGAGATGGAAGGAATAAAGGTATTCGGGTCGAAGTTCGGCACAGAGGCCAGCACCACCACCTCGCCGGTGTGTACATCTACCATCACAAAGGCACCACGTCCTAGAGTATTACGTTCCAATGCTTTCTCTGCCTCTTTCTGCCAATTCAGATTCAACGTAGTGACCACTGTGCCACCCGGGCGGGGTTTCTCTTGGTGCTCATCGAGTATCTTCCTGCCGCTCTCATCGTACATGAGTCGCCAGATGCCGGGACGGCCTGTCAACTGCTTGTTAAATTTCTGTTCCAAACCGGAGCGGCCTTCCTGGCGCTCAAAGATGGGGTCGTTGTGGTTGATGGGACCGGTAGGCAGCTTGGCCTTGACACCTGTGTAGCCAATGATGTGACCGGCACTTGTCTTGCCGGGGTAGCTGCGGATGTAGAGCGGCATCAACCATCCATATTCTATTTCCTCCAGCTTGCCTTTTATTTTTTTAATTTCATGTGCTCGCACAACAGGTCCCACAGAAAGCGGCATCCAGCGGCGGTGGCGATAGTGCGAGAGCAACTGGGCGTCCGTCTTTTCGCTCACACGAAGCCCGGCGGCCTCGTATGCGGACATCACTTTGCGAGCCAAAGCCAGCACACTCGCATCGTCCTCCTTTTCCAGCTGTCCGAACAGAATACCGGGCTGGTAAGCAACCTCGTTGGTGGCCATCACCTCTCCATTACGGTCAGTTATGAGTCCGCGCGGGCCTGGCACGGTGAGCGAAAGCGTGCGGGCGTTCCTTCGCGTGCGGGCATAAGCCACACGCGAAGGGTCGTGCTCCGCCACCTCATCCGTCACCACCATCGGCTTACGCTGCGGGGTAGCGATAGGTTGCTCGTTGGCACTGCCATGGCTTATTTCCACATTGAGCGGGGATTCCGGGTCAGCCGTCTCCTCATATGTATCTGCCTGCTGCACACCTTCTTGCTGCGCCGGCACCTTATCTTCTCCGCCCAAGCGCACTGTTTCCACCACTTCCTCCTGCTCCTCCACTGTTTCGGCATAGTCGTCCTGCACCATTTCAGGCACAGCCCCCCCCTGAGCCTCAGCCACGGACAGCGCAGCCAGGCTCAGCATCGCAAGCACATAAAAAAACTTCCATCTGAGCATCGCAACTGTATTCTACCGCATTTGTTTCCGCCTTGCAACCTTTCTTTTTGTCTCTTTCTCAAAGCCTACACGTTTCTCAACAGACGCCTGAAAAAGCGACCACTCACAAAAACATCTCCTTAAGCTCTTATATTCAACAAGCAGAAGTCAATTACCACGCATAATGAAAATATACTTTCATGAAAACACCCATTTTCATGAAAGTATATTTTCATTATATCGCTCAAAGTAAGTAGCAAAGGGCGGCAGTGGGAATACGGAACAGAGGGGCAGATTCTGCAACCTCCACACGCCCAAAATCGTGCGGAGTCTTGGTAGCCAGCAAGTACAGAGCCTGAGCATCGCTGCGGCATTGGGTTATAATAGCCTCCTTTGCCGAAAGCTCGGAATGGTTACGATACTTCACCTCACAGAGGATTCTCTTACCATTGCGCAACTCTACAGCCACATCTATCTCGTTCTTTCCCTTGGCATTAGCGCGAATAAACCCCACTTCTCCGAAGCGACCGTAGCGTGCATAAAAATGCTTATAAACCGTTCCCTCCGCCATAATTCCCATCTCGGCTTCGCTGTTGAGCGGAGCATAGCGCATCAGGCTGGCATTTCGCAGAGCGGCATCCGCCACATAGAGCTTGGGCT
This sequence comes from Akkermansia sp., assembly GCA_045591805.1. Taxonomy (GTDB): domain Bacteria; phylum Verrucomicrobiota; class Verrucomicrobiia; order Verrucomicrobiales; family Akkermansiaceae; genus Akkermansia. Next base: position 3,761 of record JAZNTO010000138.1, read on the forward strand.
GGGCACTCAACCCTTTCTTGCCCGTAGCGCACAGATTGCGGGATATGTAGATAAGGTTAGCATCCTGCAAATAGCCTATGTAGCGAGATAGAGTCGGCTTGGAGGTACCGAGTGCACTACTCATGGTATCCATACTGAACACGCTGCCGCTATGCAAACAGAGGTAAAGAAAAATCTTCTCGAGCTGAGTCGGATTGCGTACATCAAACAAAGCCGGCACATCGCGCTTGAGCACTTTGTCCACCACATCCTCCTGCAAAATATTCGACACAGTGTCAGCGTCCTCTATAGCCAGAAGTTCAGGAAATCCCCCCTGAAGTAGATAGTGGTACCAATGCGGAGTCAGCACACCAAGCTGCGTCATTAGCATGCTCAGCTCACTCACATCCAACTCAGGCAACTGCTCGATACCCGGTACCTTACCTCCCGGCACAGGATGAATCCCCTGTAGTTCGCAATACTCGCGGAACAACATAGTGGGCATACGGAACACACGCCAGCGCCCAACACCGCTATCCGCAGCCCCCCGCTCCAACACCGGACTCGCAGAGCCCGTAGCAACAAGTTGCAACTCAGGTTCATGGTCGTAGAGTGTTTTCACCCACAGCGACCAATCCTCAGCATACTGAATCTCGTCCAGAAAATAATAACACGTCCCGCCACGGTAGCAATGCTGCCGATACGTCTCCAGTACCATATGCAACCCGCAGAGCTTAAACACAGGATTATCAAACGATATGTAAAGTATGTTCATAGCAGGAACGCCCTGCTCCAGCAAGTGGGCAATGAGCTGGCGCATCACCGTTGTTTTGCCAACTCGCCGCGCGCCACTCAGTACAGCAAAACGCCTCAGCTGCGGATGTGTGATTGTCCGCAACACATCATTAAAGGCCTGCCGGCGAAGCGCAGGTAACTTACCCGCCACCTGCCCCGTACGCCACCAGGGATTCACCTGTTGCAGCAATCCGAACAAATCATACCTGCTGAATATTGGCTCTGTTGTTTTCATGTCAGCTCCTAATATACTCCTTTCTTTCTAACTTGTCAAGCATAATGAAAACATACTTTCATGAAAACACCCATTTTCATGAAAGTATGTTTTCATTATATGCAAAAAAAATCCACAATTAGCTGATTATACGCATCTTTCGAATAATCGCTTTTTTCTCTCCGAAAATCTCACTCAAAAAAAATCACACAACCAGCCCCTTGCAAGTTATTATCTTACCCCTTAAAAATCAACTTTCAAGAAACAACTTCCCACGATAATGAAAAAGTACTTTCATGAAAACACTCATTTTCATGAAAGTACGTTTTCATTATCATCGCCGCTTACCTTCCTACGGCGGCGAGCCACAGATTAAAAATCGAACGATTCCTGCCAACCTTTCACCCCCATCTCGCGGAGAAGAGCCAGAGGTTTCTCCACATCGCGGATATAGAGGAAACCACGGGGCTGAGGCTTACCATTCACTACAATATCGCTGTAGTCGAATACAAGACTACCACTCCCATTTTTCTTTTTACGAACCTCCTGCAGCATATCTGCCTCTACCGGATAGGTATAAACCTTTACCCCGGAGAACATTTTAGGCTCCAGAAGAACAGCCCGCTTCTCTGTAAGCACATAGACAGCCCGCCGCTGTTGCTTGCGGTAACGCAGCATACCCAACGGCAACAACAACCCCACAAGCATAAAAGCCAGCGGCAAGATAAGCACCGGACTCCAGCCATCCTCCTGCACGCCCATAGTAACAATCACCGCCGGAATAGCCACCCAAGCCAGCGAAAAGAAAAACACACCTATGACCATACTAATGGGGAAGCCGCCGTCCGGCGAGCCACACCACCGTATTTCCTCCCCCTGTTCAAGCACTTGCTCCAGGGTTCCACGCATTTCCGGGTCGTAATCAGTATCGGACAATCTCATAGCTGCATACTAACATCTTCCGGCACCGCCGTCAAGCGCGAAAACAGGCAAATAGCACATTCTCCGTTCATTCCTGCCTATCGCCGGGGGAAATAAACCCGGCAAAAATCTTACAGGTGGCGGGCATAACAAGCAGGTTCAGAATGGTGGCGCTTACTAGGCCGCCAAACTGCACAATGGCGAGCGGTGCCAAGAGCTCACCCCCGGGCTGGTCCTTGGCCCATATAAGGGGGAGCAAGCCAAGGATGGTGGTGAGAGAGGTCATGATGATAGGAATCACGCGCTCCGTAGAGCCGGCTCGTATGGCTTCCTCCGCGCTCATACCGGAAAGCTCAAGAGCTCTGTAGCGGTTCAGCAGAATGAGCCCGGAACGGATGGCGAAACCTATAACCGTCACAAACCCTACGATAGAACTGACGGAAAGAATGGGGTGCACATACCCACCTGCCAGCACGGAACTCACGGTATCCGGCGCAGCTAGGAATACAGCCAGAATCCCACCTACAAGGCAAAGCGGAATGTTGATGAGCGTGACCATGGCACGCCGCACACTCCCCAGAGAACTAGCCAGCAGCAGCACAATAAGCACACACACAATACCACCCATTAGGTACAGGCGGCGGCCGGCTTCCTCCCGGCTCTTGATGGTACCGGCGTACTCCACCGAGCAGCCGAGAGCGTTCATAGCCGGGTCGAGCTTCTCGCGACAGGCCTGCGCGAGGTCGCCCAAGTTGCTGTCCGGCGAGGGGTTACAGGAAATCATAGCCTTGCGGCGTGAGTTATCGCGCAGAATAAGGTTTGTTGTCTCCGCACGGTACACATGCCCCACCTCTCCCAAAGGAACCTTCTTGCCACCGGGTGCCACAAGCTGGAGATTGCGTACATCGTCCATACTGCGGCGCAAGTCGGCATCCAGACGTAGCACGACATCCCAGTGGTCCAGGTTGCGGATAATTTCGCCCACCTGCATACCATTGAGCGCAGCGGAAACTTGGTCTGCCGCATCTGCCATGGTGAGCCCATAAGCCGCCAACACCTCCCGATTGTAGTCCACATGGATAGTATCCACCATCACCTCGCGGTTGGCACGGGCATCTGCTACTTCCGGCATGGCGGCCAAAATATCCGCGGCCTTTTTGGCGGCGTCGCGAATCTGCGGCAGGTCATCGCCGAATATGTTGATGGCAATCTCCGAATTAGAATTGGAGAGCGCAGAGCTGATGCGGTGCGCTATGGGGAAACCCACCATACCGGACACCCCGGGTATGCCGCGCATAGCTTCCTTGAACTGCTCGCGCATGCGGCGCTGGTCTTTAGCCAAATCCACACGTACCACCAGCTCACTGGCGCTCACCGGCTCGGCGTGCTCATCGTTCTCCGCGCGTCCGGTGCGCTGAGTGACGGTTTTCACGCCATCTATCTGCTGCACTTTTTTCATGACTTGGCGCGAGATGCGTTCTGTTTCCTCCAGCGAGGTGCCGGGCACACAGTTCACGAAAAGGGTATAGCAGTCCTCATTGAATGGAGGCAGGAAACTGGTACCGTATGTGCTGCCCAGCCAGAGAGTAGCCCCGGTAAGAGCCAGAAGAGCTCCGAACACAGACTTGGGCCAACGCAGGCAGAAGTTCAGCACAGGCAGGTAGAAACGCTTGATGGTGCGAGCAGAGGCCGAATCGCCATCCCCGCTCTGCTGCTTACCTACTTTGAACCAGATGATGCAGAGCGTAGGAATAACTGTGAGAGCCACCAGCAGGGAAGCAGCCAAAGCCAGCATGTAGGAGACACCCAGCGGGCGGTAGAACTGCCCCTCTATACCGCTCAGGAAAAGCAGCGGAGCAAACACCAGCAAGATGATGACGGAGGAGTAGCTGATAGAGCCGACAATCTCATCCTTGGCTTGCATAAGCACACGGTAGCGGCTCTTTTGCTGCTCAGGAGGAAGGCTGGCGTTGCGGTTGAGATTGCGCCAGGCAATTTCCACGAACACGATAGCGTTGTCCACCACATCTCCCACTGCCACGGCCAGACCACCCAGAGTCATGATATTGACACCCAGCCCGAAAAGCGGGAACATAGCCATGCCGAACAGTACCGAGAGCGGCATGCTGACAAGGGTAATGATGGCCGTGCGAACATTCAACAGAGTAAGCACTATAACCAACACCACTACAACCGCCGCTATCAGCAGAGTCTCTTTACCATTTTCCAGCGAAAGCTCGATAAAGTCCGCCTGGCGGTAACCGTCCGCATGCAGCTTCATGTTGGCAGGCAGGCGACTATGGGCAAACTCCTTCACCGCGGCATCCACAGCATATGTAAGCTCCAGAGTGTTAGCTCCAGGCACCTTCTGCACAGAGAGCACCACGGCCTCACTACCCGCATAGCCGGCATTGCCGCGCCGCGGGGCTCCATCTATCTTCACCTCCGCTACATCTTCCAGCCTCACCACACCATCCGTGGGATGGTCGGTCACGATGGCGCGGCGCAAGTGCTCCGGAGTAAAGGCTCGAGTGTTCTGCTGCACCGGCAGCTCTACCCCCGCCACATCTTCCAGATACCCGGCCGGAATGCTGCTCTGGGCGGCCTCCACCGTATTTTTAAGGTCAGCAAAACTCACTCCGGCCTGGCGCATCTTCTCCGGGTCGTAGGCTATCTGATACTCTGGCAAACGCCCGCCCAGCACAGTAACCTGCCCCACGCCGGGAATTGCCAGCAGACGGTTACGCAGCTCGAACTCACCCACACGGCGCACCTCCAGCGGGTCGGCACTCTCATCTCCCTGTATGGCGATTACCATAATCTCGCCGGTCACGGAAACGATGGGAGCCATCTCGCACTCCACCTGCTCCGGCAACTGCTCACGCACAGTCGCCATACGTTCCGACACTATCTGGCGAGCCAGGTAAATATCCACATCCCAGTCGAAATCAACCCACACAAAGGAGAGGCCATTGCCGGAGGAGGAACTCACCTTGCGCACACCGGGTGTCCCCTGCATGGCGGACTCCAAGGGGATGGAGACATACTGCTCCACCTCCTCAGCAGAGAGGCCGCCGGCCTCGGTTTGGATGGTTACGCGAGGCTGCTTAAGCTCCGGAAACACATCCACCGGCAGAGAGCTCACCAGCCAGGCACTCACCACAGCCAATACCAGCGTAATGAGCACCACGGTGATGCGGTTCTTAAGACAGAATGAAATCAGCGCATTCATAACTGAAAACTCGTCCTTCTTTCCTCATCTTTCCGCTTTCTCAGTGGTCTTCCCCCTCGTGGAACACGCCATCTGCGTGGAAGTGGCCGGCCTTCTTCTGCTGCCCGTCGCCGGGTATAAGATATTTCAGCTCGTAGCCGCCCTTCACCACTATCTTCTGCCCGGGAGTCAACCCGCTCACAGGGGTCATACCTCGGCGGCTGGTACCGGCATGCACCTTGACCATGGCAAACTTGCCCTCGCCTATCTCCACAAACACAACATCATCCACCCCCACTTTCACCACAGCAGAATCCGGTATGGATATTTTACCATGAGCCTCACAAGCATCGTACAAATCTATGCGGCAAAGCTGCCCCGGCTGCACATTGGCAGGTATGGTGTCCGGGTTGAAATAGAGCTCTCGCGTGTGGGTGGCGGCGTCCACTTCCTCCGCCAAGCGCCAAGTGCCCTGCACCGCCACTTGTTCACGCCCTGTGGGTATAGTGGCACGCACGGCGCTGAAATGCGGCACATCCGAGCCGTAGATGGTGGTAGCAATCTCCATCTGGGTCAGGTTGCTCATGGAAACGACGGGTTTACCCTGCTCGCCCCAGCTTCCCTGGGTCACGCCGATATTGCGCACCGTACCATCTGCAGATGCGCACACTTCCAGCACGGTGAGCTTCCCCTCCTTGCGCAGCTTGCCGCCAAGAGTCAGCATGCTGAGGCGTGCCTCCACGGCGGCCAGCTCCGCCTGCTGGCGGGTAAGCTCTGCCTGTTTGTTGGCCAGCTCCACCTCCACATCACGGTTGCGCGTGCCGGCAGTAGCCAGCTCGCTCTTACGCTCCTCCAGCACTGCGATTTCTGCACGGCAGCGTGCCACTTCGGCGTGGATTCGTATCACCTCCGCTTCTTGTTCCATGATATCCGGACTCTGCAGGGTATAGAGAGGTTGGCCTTTTTTGACAGCCTCTGCTGATTTGACGTGCAGAGTAATACGCCCGCTACAGGGCAACGCATAGGTCTGCATGGCGTGATCCGGCGTAGTAAGAAAGCCGTACAAGGAATGCACCAACACTTCCGCCAGCTCCGGCACCGTCTCGATGCGCATGTTCATGAGGTCGCGGGCACGTGCATCCGCCTCCACAATGATAGCCTGCCCGCCACAACTCTCCCCGGGGGCATGATTATGCCCCGCATGCGGGTCGGCCGCGTGGCTATGGTCGTGGCTGCACTCGGGTCCGTGCTTGTGCTCTGTAGCATGCTCGTGCGCATGGTCGTGCGTACAGGACTCGCCGTGCTTGTGCTCTGCAGCATGCTCGTGTGCGTGGTCGTGCGTACAGGACTCGCCGTGCTCGTGGGCAGTGCACAGTGCCGAGACGGAGCAAAGGGACAAGGCTACGCCAAAAAGGTGGGTCAGTTTCATTGCTGATTAAAAGAAGGGTTAAGATATTGAAGTTTAGTCTGAGCTTCCAGTAAGTTCACAAGACAATCCAAATAGGCAATTTTGCGCTCATAGGCCAAATGCCGAGCTTCCGCCAACTCCAACAACTTGGTTTCACCTAAGGCGAAAAGCTTCTCCTGTTGTTCCGTGGCGGCCTCCAGCTCCAGTAACCGCGCAAACTCCGAACGGCAGTGAGTCAACAGCAGCTTCTGCTGAGCCTCCAACGCAGCAGCTTCTTGCTGCATGGCACGCCAAGCCTGCACGGTTTCGGCCTTTTTCAGCTCTCTCTCACCCGTAGATGCGGCTATTGCCTCGCGATTTCGATTCCACAGCGGCAAAGAAAACTCCACGCCCAGCACCATCTTCTCATTATCATCCTCCACACCATACATGCCGCTGATTCCCAGCTCCGGGAACTGCTTGCGAATTTCCGCCCGCAACTCGTCCTCTGTTGCCCCATAGCCTGCCAACTGCGCTTTGATGGAAGGCGCATCCAGCATCTGCTCCGCCGTGGGAGCTGCTACAGCACCCGGCACCCCATACGGAAGTCTCCCGGCGGGTGCAAGTCCCGTAGTGTTGGGATGCAGCCCCAGAGTACTCACCAGTTCCTGCCGCAAACTGAGCTGCTCTCGCTCCTGCTCCTGCAACTCCTTTATAGTGGTATTAAGTCGCTCCGTACTTGTCTGATAGTCCGCAAAGGCCACTTCGCCCAGCTCAAGCAAGCGGGTCATGCTCTGCTGCTCCTCGCGCAGCAGCCACAACCGCCTGCGCATAAGCTCCAACTTGGCATCCGCTGCCTGCATCTTGTAGCACAATGTGTCCAGACCGGCCATAAATCCACGCTCCTGCGCTCGCATACTCCAATAGTTTGCCTCCGTATACTGCTCAGCTATTTTCTTGCGCAATGACGGCAAGCCCGTGACCGGCAAAGCCAGAGAGGGCGCAACAGAATGATTCGTTATATTCTCCGCAAATACACGCTCCAACTCCAACCCAAGACCGGGATCATCCCACAACCCGGCAAACTCTGCCTTATCCTGCGCCTTCGCATGCGTCAGTCGAGCTTTGAGCAGCTCAGGATTCATCAGCAACCCTATGCGCCGCAACTCCTCCGGGCTAAGACTCTTTTTGCCCGCACACAGGTCCGCACTCGTCTGCTGCCAAGCAGCGACATCCGACTGCAAATCGACCGGTTTCGGCACATACTGCGTACAAGCTACCGGAGCCAATAATACGCAAGTCACCACGGTTAGTTTTCGTTTCTTCGACATGGAAAAGGAAAAAAGTTCAGGAATCTGCTTATGTACCTCTCTGCAGCCTCTACCCGGCTGCAAAGTCTCTCGCTTAGCGTCTGCTGTTATTCTACTACAAATGCCGCATTTGTCAATCTCACGAATCCCGGTTCGAACATTTTTTTGCTTGTCATATCAGTATAGTGTGATATACTGGAGACAACACAGAAATCCCCCCATGAAAACGCCACCAATACTGACAGCCGTGACAGCCTGCATGCTACCGCTTGCAGAGGCAGCGACTTACAGCGAGCTCTCGAAGCCCCTGTGCGACGAGGCAAACCGCGTAATATACGATGGCAAAGGCAACTTTGCCGTGCAAAGTTCTGCGGAAAACACAGTGGAGCTAACCTTGGACCTGCGCTCCATGCTGAGCTATGCGAACTCGAATGACTACAAGAGCGGCACTCCCTTGCTGGTGTGGGATGCGGATGTGATGGACTACGGGCTAACGGATGTGGCCGACACAAGCGAGGCCCCCGGCTCACGCCAGCCGGCAATTACCGGCTGGTGCGCCGGCAAAATATGGGAAAACGGGGGTCAGATAGAATACGCCACCTTGCAAAAATACGCCGATGAGGCTGGCAAGGTAACACTGCGCATCAGCGGCAGCAGCAAAAACGGTGTTACCATAGCAGCTGTAGCAGCAGACGGCACAACCAAGCAGCTATACAAGGCTCCGGCTCTGAGAGCAGGTGCCAATAAAAGCCTGAGTGCCTACCGCGTGAACCTAAACTACACCACCGCGGTCAACCTGCTCACCGCCTCCTCTCTGGACACCTCGACCTACACCCCGCCACCGGACTACACGGCACCTTTTGTAAGTAAGCGTGGGCTGAGCTTGGGACGCGTGATGTTCCTAGGGGATTCCATCACACACGGCGTGAACGACAAGACCTGGCGCTGGCAACTTTTCAAGATACTGGTAGACAACGGCGTAGAAGCAGAAATCGTAGGTCCGCGCAGCGGCTACACCCCCGGCTACACCCGGCTGACCACAGATGATAAGGCGGAGAGCTACGGCGGAGTCAACTTCCCGAACGTGCATTTGGCACAGTCCTCCGGTCGCACACACAACATCATTTCCGGCTCGAACGCCGGAATGACGGGAGTAAACTACGGCGGGCATTCCACTGCCGGCTCTGCAGACAGATACAACTGCAACACTTGGTGCTGCCTCATGGGCACCAACGATCTGCTCTCGGACAAAGGTTATACGCCTGTGGACTTTGCCGCAAAGATGCAGCGTATGCTTGGCGGCAAGGTAACGCCGCGTGGCAAAGGCTACTCTTGGAGCCCGGACAGCGATTGGGGGACACTGGGTAAACTGGCTACTGATGTCCTGCGGGACAAGGAAGATGTACTCTACCTCATGAGCGTGCCCTGCTGGGGCAGACACAGCAACAACAATACAGCCGACCGGCACGAGGCGGTAAAGGCTTTTTCCCCTCTGCTGAAACAGTGGGTGGCTGCATTCAGCAAAAAGAAGGAGCTGAATATACGATACGTAGACATCAACGCCGGCCTGGTGGACAACGCCATCGATACGCCATTCTCCTGGCCGGACTCCATGTCCAACCGCCCGGGAGCGGATGGCCTGCACCCAAACCAGCAAGGCTCTCTCATCATCGCCGGTAATCTGGCGCGCGCCATGCGTATAGGCGGCCGCACCGCCGGGCTCCCCCGCACAGCGGCAGATTCTTGGAGCAACACCAAGATAGGAGCCGTGAAGAAAGGGCAAACCATCCGCAAAGCCGCCGGCGAGCTTTCCGCCACCGGGGGATACTCTGTGGAGGTCTCTGCCACCTTCGGCAATGGCGCCAAGGGCGGCTGGAAACCGGCAGAAGAGCACCTGAGCCTCACCGTGGGCGATGGCACAACCGGTGGCACCCTCCGCCTGAGCGAGAGCAGTATTTCCTGGGGAGATATCCCCATCTGGTGCGGCGACCTCTCCAAGAAACAGGGGAATATCCGCATTGCCCTGCATCCCGGAAACGCCGCACACAATGTGCTCCCCGGTTATTATGTGTGGGTAGGAGACATGCTCGTAGGGCAAGGACTCCGGCCGGAAAGCGGGGTAGAAAGCGGCATCACCCTCTCTGCCTCAGCCAATGGAGGCAGTGTAAGCTCCCTGCGCTGGGCTCCAACCCCCTGCGCCCCCACTACCACCCTGCAAAGCTCTGTAGAATACGCATATTACACAGAATAACATAACCGCAAATACAATGAAAAATACCCTCCTTTACACACTCTTGGTACTGGCTCCGGCATGTGCTGTGGCCGGACTCAGCACGGATGCGATTTACGCAGACCACATGGTACTGCAACAGGGGCACAAGATTCCGGTGTGCGGTAGCTGCACCGGCACGGAGCCGGTCACGGTGAGCTTCGGCGACCAGACTGTGCAGGCTACCGTGCAAGACGGCCGCTGGAGCGCCACGCTCGCCCCCATGAAGGCACATGCCAAAGGACGCCCGCTAAGCATCACCCAAGGCAGCGAAACCTTGGTACTGGACGACGTGCTGGTGGGCGAGGTATGGATAGCCTCCGGCCAGAGCAACATGCTCTGGCGTCTGAACCAGACCGGCGACACCAATTCGCTTCGCGAAGATGAGACCCCCCTTTTCCGCTTCCGCCATTCTGAGCCACAAGTTCACACCAACCCCGCCGCTTACAAGGAACGCGAGAAAAATCTCCTCAATGCCAACGAAATGTACAAGGGCAGTTGGAGCCGCAACACCCCACAAGCCCGCCCCCGCATGAGCGCGGTGGGCTACTATTTCGGCCGCGAATTGCAGAAAGAGCTTGGCGTGCCCGTGGGAGTCATTCACGCCGCACTTGGCGGCTCGGAAATGATGGCTTGGATGCCCACAGACGTACTGCAGGCCAAGTACCCGGAGTGCACCACCAAGCAGTGGCTGGAGAGCAAATACATGTCCGCTTGGGTGCGAGGGCGTGCCCGACAAAACATAGGCAAAGACCTCAACGCCCCACACCCCTACAAGCCCGCCTATCTCTTCGAGACCGGCATCAAACCCTGGCTGAACTTCCCCGTGGCAGGTGTCATCTGGTACCAGGGAGAGAGCGATGCTGAGATTCAGGACATGGAGCAGAACTATGCCCTGCTGCGCGACCTCATCGAAGGTTGGCGCAGTGCATTCAGGCGCCCGAATCTGCCATTCCTCCAAGTGCAGCTACCCCGCATCAACGACCGCAGCAAGCTACGTGCATACTGGCCGGAGTTCCGCACCGTGCAACAACAGGCGGCAGATAAAATTCGGGGTGTCTACGCCCTCACCACCATCGACCTCGGCTCCAAAAACAGCGATGTTCACCCACCGCGCAAGCTGGAGGTGGGCTCCCGCCTGGCAAACCTCGCCGCTGCCAAAGTATATGGCAAAAAGGTGCCCTACCAAGGCCCGACAGTCACCAAAGTAGTACCGCAAGGCAAAAAACTGCGCGTCCACATGAGCTTTGCCCGGAAACTCCGTACCTCAGATGGCAAGGCTCCCGCCGGGTTTGAGATATCGGAGGATGGCTCCACCTTCTACCCGGCCGAGGCGGAAATCAAGGGCAACAGTGTGGTACTCAGTTCCTCGCAAGTGAAAAAACCCACCCATGCCCGCTACGGCTGGTACACCTACATGGAGCCCAACCTCGTGAACGAGGACGGTCTGCCAGCAGTACCCTACTCCCCCGCAGAGTAAGCTCCTTTCCGGCACTTCAAAAAACGTAATTGCATGAAACACCCCCTTTTCATGCAATTACGTTTTTATTATACTCCTCATAAAAAACAGCTCAAACCCATACACAGTAGCTTTTTTGCTTGCATTAGAGTAAGCTCTAGGCTAGAATAGGCACGTTATGAACAGACTTGCAGGAAAAACTGCTATTGTGACAGGAGCCGGTCGCGGTATCGGCAATGCGGTAGCCCGCCGCTTTGCGGAAGAGGGCGCCAAGGTTGTGCTCATTTCCCGCAACCCCGCTTCCTGCGGTGCTGCGGCAGATGCCATTAACGCCGAATTCCCCGCCAGCTGCAAGGCATTCCCCTGCGACGTAGCCGACGCCGCCGCAGTAGAGGCCTGCGTGAAGTCCATTCTCGCTGAGTACCCCACCGTGGATATTCTGGTGAACAACGCCGGTATTACGCGCGATACCCTGCTCATGCGTATGAAGGAAGGCGACTGGGATGCCGTGATGGACACCAACCTCAAGAGCGTATTCCTCTTTGTGAAGGCTCTGCAGCGCACGCTCATGAAGAGCCCCGCCGGTCGTATCATCAACATGGCTTCCGTAGTCGGGCTCACCGGCAACCTGGGGCAGGCAAACTACGCCGCCTCCAAGGCCGGCGTCATCGGCTTCACCAAGTCCATGGCTCAGGAGCTTGCCAGCCGCAAGGTAACATGCAACGCCATCGCCCCCGGGTTCATCGCCACCGACATGACCGACGCCATACCCGAGGCCGCTAAGGAGGCCATCCTCTCCCGCATTCCCATGAAAGACCTCGGCAAGCCGGAGGATATTGCAAACTGCGCCCTCTTCCTCGCTTCTGATGAAGCCCGCTACATGACCGGTCAGGTGCTGGTCTGCGACGGCGGCATGGTCATGTGAGTGAAGTAGGAATGGATAAAACGCAAAGGAGTCTACAATAAAATTAAGGCTCTCGTGCGTCCAATTCTATAAGTTGCCACTTCTACAATTTGTCTTCAAAGCTCCCTCACAGAGGGAGCTTTTGTATTATTCGTAGATCCCCTGATGCATCTCATTTATCGGTAATACACCTCCCGCCCTTACCTACCCTTTCAAAAACCGTATAAAACCGACCTAAAAACATTGATATACAAACATTAAAAAAACAGCAATCAAACACACAATGACAAACGGCGTCAAAAACGTATTATTTTTACCCCAAAGCTTAAAATGGGCTTGACTTACGGTTTTTGAAACCGTATTATTCCGTGCGTTCCTTCTGAAATGCAAAACGATTGTTCCATTTCCAAATCAACCGGAAACGTCATAAAAGGCATCGCACTCCTCATGATGGTATTCCACCACTGCTACGGTTTTCCGGGATGGCTTGTGTCCTCCATAGAAACACCGACCAATTTGCCGTCCTACCTCGAAACAGCTCTTGCATGCAAACTATGTGTTTACATCTTTGCATTCCTAACGGGATGGACTTACTATCATCACCGTGACAAAAGCTGCAGTTATTCCATCAAAAAAATAACTTCTATCATGGTAGACCATGGAATCATCGTACTAATACTGACCATAATTTCGTGGAAATTATGCAATAATCCTTTCACAACCCAAGAATTAGTCAATGAAATATTCCCGTTTTCCGAAAATAACAAACTCATGATTTTTGCATGGTACATTCGTTTTTATATTCTAGCAATGGTGCTTCTGCCATTCATAGCAACGATACTCAATAAAACCATATACAAAAGCTTTAACAGCACCAATTTTATTGTTACCGTTGTTGGCTGTTCCTATATACTATTCGCGCTCAGCAATTCACGCATCGATCTAGCCTGCCTTTTCTGCACCACATTAGGTTACCTGTGCGCGCAGTATAACATACTGGAATTCACCTGCAGACAATTAAAAAAAGCCCCTCTTTCTGTAATCATTGGGCTACTTCTTGTAATTTCATGTATCTGGGTACAAAATTCCCCCAATAAACTGTTACGCATCACAGCGATGCGCATATGCGCCCCAATTTTCTGCTGTGGCGTAGTACTTCTCTACCCGTTTTTGCGGAAAATCCGCTGCATAACTGCCTTGGAGTTTCTAGGGAAACACTCTTTTAATGTCTGGCTCCTACACGGAATATACTTTTCGCCCATAACCCGCAAGGCATTTCAACCTACTGCGTATGCGGTAGATTCACCGTTCTACGTCATTCCCTTTGTGCTGGGAAGCTGTTTACTTGTATCTATAGTTTTGAAACCGGTACAAAATACAGCCAGAAAATTAGTACTGAGCGATTTAGCTAAGGAAAATAAGTGAGGTTAGATTTCACCCCTAGCGTTTAAGGCAAAGTTTATTCTTGCGGGGGCGGGAGGAATAAGGTAGAATAGTCGGCGTGAGTTACCAGGTTTTTGCCAGAAAATACCGCCCGCGTACATTCAAGGACGTGCTGGGGCAGGATCATGTGGTGCGGACGCTTTGCAACGCGATCGAGCAGAAGCGTCTGGCGCATGCTTATCTCTTTGTAGGGCCTCGTGGTACAGGCAAAACCTCCACAGCGCGTATCTTTGCCAAAGCACTGAACTGCACAGACGGGCCGAAAGTGGATTTCGACCCGGATGAGGATGTGTGCCTAGAAATAGCCGAGGGGCGCAGTTTGGATGTGCAGGAGATAGACGGCGCCTCCAACCGCGGTATCGACAACATACGCGACCTGCGCGACAATGTGCAGTTTGCCCCCACGCGCGGCAAGTACCGTATCATCTACATAGACGAGGTGCACATGCTCACGAAGGAATCCTTCAACGCGCTGCTCAAGACGCTGGAGGAACCGCCGGCGCATGTGATGTTCATCTTCGCCACGACGGAGCCGCACAAGATACTGCCAACCATCCTTTCCCGCTGCCAGCGCTTCGATCTGCGCCCCATCCCGGCAGATACTATCGCCAACCACTTGGTAAACATAGCGGCCAACGAGGGCGTGAAACTGGAGCTGGACGCCGCCTACGCCATAGCCACTGTGGCAGATGGCGGTATGCGCGATGCCCAATCCATGCTGGACCAGCTGGTATCTTTTTGCGGCAACCACATTACCGAGCAGAATGTGAACGACATTTTCGGCGTAACCAGCCGCGAGACAGTAGCCAAGGCACTGGCCTACCTGCTGGATCGCCGTCTGCCTGACCTGCTGCATCTGGTGCACGAACTGGCGGAAGCCGGGCGCGACATGGGGCAGCTACTTAGCGAGCTCATGGGTGCTGTACGCGAGCTGCTCATTGCCAAGGTAGCACCCCAAGAGGCACACAGCACCCTGCCCGAGCAGTGGAGAACCGCACTTGCAGAGCTGCTGGGGCGCACACCTACGGATAAGATTATACGCCTCATGGAGGTGCTCTCCCATGCAGAAGAGCAGATGCGCTGGAGCACCAACAAGCGCCTGTATCTGGAGATGGGGCTCATCCAGGCGGTGCATTCTTTGGCAGAGGCAAATATAAGCGATATTATCCGTGCCCTCAACGGCGCCCCCCTGCCCGAAACACCCATCGCCACCGAGCCCATGCAGGCTGTGGCCCTGCCCGGCTATGCCCCGGCGCCCGAATCCAACCCGGCTCCACAGCCCACGCCTGCTCCGGTTCCTATGCCCCTGCCGGAGGCGCCTTCTGCGCCGCCCCCTGCACCGGCTCCCA
>JAZNTO010000139.1:0-9739 GCA_045591805.1 Akkermansia sp.
TCACCTACCAGCACCTCAAGAGCTGGCGCCCCGCCAACCTCATGCGCATCGCAGAGGCCACCAGCAATGCCGGTAGGGCAGAATCTGCCTGGAGCCTCATAGACGGCCGCAGAGACACCTACTGGCACTCCCGCTGGCACGAGCCCTGTGCTGAATACCCACACCATGTCGTAGTAAACCTCGGCACAGAGTCTGAGCTGGCCGGCATCTCCATAACCCCGCGTCAGGCTCGCTCCAGCTCACGTGTTAAGAAGCTCGCCTTCTACCTGAGCTCGGATGGCCGCAACTGGAGCTCCGAGCCCGCTGCCACCCTCACCATGGCCGATACGGACGACGAGCAAACCGTCATGCTCAACACGCCCGTGGTCACCAAGTACGTGAAAATGGTGTGCTTGGAGCCCATGAATGCCGGGGAAAAATACGCCTCCATCGCAGAGCTGGAGCCTATCATAACTGCCATCAAGGGAGAATACCCGGCACACGCCTTCTTCTCCGTGCACTATGTAAGCTCTGACCTGCCGGAGGGTGGACCTGCACGCAACGTGCTGGACGGCAACCCGGATACCTACTGGCACACCATGAAAGGTGTCACACTGGCCAGCTATCCGCACGAAATCCGCATAGACCTGGGCAGCGAGCGCAACATACGCGGCATCACCTACAAGGCTGCACCTGTGGAGGAAGCCCGCATCCGCGACTACGAAGTCTATGTGAGCATGGACGGCGAGAACTGGAACAGCCCTGTGCTGAGCGGCACCATGGAAAACAACATCAACGTGCAGCAGGCTCTCTTCTACAGCACCGTGCGCGCCAAGTTCATACGCTTCGTTGCCAAGAGCTCCCACACCGGCGGCGACAGCGCCGCTGTGAGCGAGCTGGATGTCATCGTAGCTGACTAAGCGAAAGCGCAGCCCTTTCCAAGCCGCTGTTTCCGAAAGGGAGCAGCGGCTTTTGCTACCCGGGAGCCCGCGGCGTGACTCGCCGTACTGCACGCCTCAAAGCTCCAAAACTCAAGCTCCTGAGTCTACATGAGAGCCTCACGGTTCACAAAGAACACGGCTCCCAGCACACAGAGAAAAGCCCAGAGGTAGTCCCATTTCCAGTGCTCCCCCATGAAAAAGAGCATGAAAGGCACAAACACAGAAAGAGTGATAACCTCCTGCATGATTTTGAGTTGCGCCAGACTCAACCCGGCAGAGCGGCCCAAGTGATTCCCGGGCACCAGAAAACAATACTCAAAAAAGGCCACCCCCCAGCTCACGAGGATAATCTTCCACATATTGCCGGAGTCCACTTCGGCACCCGGCTTGCGCAGGGAGCCATACCAAGCATAGGTCATCACCACATTGCTGATAACCAGCAGAAGAACAGTGAAAACAATGCGCATGAATCTGTATGTTTTATTTGGCGACAAAGAAAGAACCGTATGGCATACCCGCCGCAGGCAGATGCACCAACACCACACCGCTCAAAACATCCATACCCAGCATAGAGCGATCCTCAGCCGGGCAGAACACGGGAGATACCTTCGGCAACACCACACCGGGCACCAACTCCAGGGCGGCAGGCTTACCGCGAGTCACCAACAAGCCCTCAGCCTTGTCGATATTCCCTATGCGCGCCTGCACATGTCCGGCGGCTCCCGGCTTCCAATCCTTTTTGTGCACACGGGTTACGCTGCTCCCCGTGTCCAGCAGAAGCTCCATGGTATGCTCGCGGCAAGCCACCTGTACAAACATACGCCCGTTTTCATCCCGCGTGCCGTATAGCGGGCTCAGCACCGCCCCCTTCGGAGCCCCCCAATACAGCTTACCCGCGCGGAGGTCGAAGGTAAAGGGCAAACGCCCCAGAACATCCATGCCCAGAATTCCATCCACCGGCTCAGCCATCATACTGCGAACACCCGCCAAGCTCACCACCATGATGGGGTGCTGCGGTGCCTGCATATCGCTTACCTGCATGGAAGCCAGCAGAATCTTCGGGCGCTGGGAAGAATTACCGCGAAACTGCATACGGCTGGTGTCCAGCCACTGCGCATCCTGCAGCCGCGCGGCACTCTCCGTATGCAGCACCGTATGCGTTGCACCGGTATCCAGCATCATGCGCATGGGCTGCCCGTTGATAAGACAAGACACCAGCACCTGGCCGCAGCGAGCATCCTGCACCATGGTCTCCAAATCCACAGGCGCCGACTGCACCGCAGACGGCTGCTGAGCCTGCAGCGGCAAACACAAGGCAAACAAGGCGGAAATAAGCGCAAACTTCTTCATGCGCCTATTCTAGCGGCTCTGCCCCGCCGCGTCAACGCCTTTTATCAGAAAATCGTATCATTAACACTCGCATACATTTTTTTGGCTTGCAGATTCCGGCTTTTCCCGTTACAATGCGCGCGTATGAAAAAAGCCTCCTTCATCGCCATCGCCACTGCAATACCGGCTCTTGCCACTGAGATGCCCCCCTACCTCCCCGGTGACACCGTGTCATACGACAGCGTCAGCTACGAGACGCCCGATTCCTCTTACGACCCCTACGCCGCCGCCACTACCGGCAGCTACACCATGGCTCCCGTAACACCTACCGTAACAGAGGGAGACAGAGGCAATGTTTACCTCACCCCCTACACCAGCAACTACACTGTGCGCGGCATGGGGTTCAACAACCACATGACAAAGCACGGCTACTCCTCCCTGAGCGGCAGCTACAAGTTCCCGAACCGCAACCTCTTCGGGGCCGGCATTTACCAGCGCCTCAGCGGCTCCTACGGCATCGTCTGGGGGCACGATGAAGCCCTCGGCGACCGCCCCCTCTTCAATGCCAACTACGCCCTCGGCAAGGAAATCTTCCCCAACTTCACCATCGAGGCCGGCTACTCCCTGCGCTACGGCGGCATAGAGGGATTCATGGCCAAGCACTACGATGACTCCCCCCACAGCGCCGCACACGACCTGAATGTATGCCTGCGCTTCAACGATGGCCAGAAAGGCATCTTCGGCAGCATGACTTGGGGCTGGGGCTTCAAAGGGCTCAACGGCATCTACGGCGATATCGAGCTCGGCTACCGCTTCACCAACGTGCTGAACCTGCCCTCCCTCGGCGCAGACCTCGAGCTCTCCGCCGGCATGGCTCCCTCCTTCAGCTACTGGAGCAACAGTGCAGATGGCATAGACGCCTACCGCATCCGCGCCGCTCTGCCCCTCTTCACCCACTCCGGCACCATGGGACGCGACGCACGCTTCAAGCTCGTACCTTGGGCTCAGGCCTCTTGGTCCGGCAACAACGCCGGCAAGATCGACCGCGACACCGGCCACAGCCCTGTGGATCACTTCCTCTTCACCATCGGTGTTGACCTCGGCTGGCACTTCTGACACAACTTTTTCAAAAAAAAGCTTGCCAACGGGCATTTTATCGTATAAAATGCCCGCACCTCGCCGGATTAGCTCAGTGGTAGAGCACTCGATTTGTAATCGGACGGTCGTCAGTTCGACCCTGACATCCGGCTCTGGCTCCAAAAGCCGCTTAAAGCCTACAAATTAAAGCTTTAAGCGGCTTTTTTGTAGTTAGATTTTTGTCTTTACTTTTTGGCGAAATTGCCTAATAATAGCACTTAGACACGTTTTAACTGAGACTAAGCTGTTACTTCACTTGCAGGTAGATGATGTAGCGGGCAAAGCGGGGATCCGGCGAGTCTGTGTGGATGATAAGTCGGTTGAGGACGCGCTTAGCGGTGGATTTGGGGGACACAGAGACGGTGAACTCGCCGGGGCGCGTGCCTTTGCGCGGGTCGTATAGGAAAGCCTCGCCGGAGAGAGAGGCCTCCGTAACACGTTGCACGGGGGAACCGGCGGGAATGCTGATGCGCAACAGCTGCGGGGTGGGTGCCGCACCGACTTTCCACTGCAAGCTGCGTGTGCTGAGACTCAGAGCCGGCGGTACGCTAAAGCGCATCGTGAGGCGTGTTGTCTTGCCATCTGCCGTGGTGGCATCTATAGTTTTCTCCACCTGCCCCTCGAATTTGGAGGTATCCACGCGGGCGATGAGGCGCCTGCCCTGCAGCTGCACATCGGTGCAGTCGCAATGCGGCTTAGCTTTGCGGATATCGGAGTCCGCCTCAAAGGTGAGTATTACGGAGTTCTGCCCGTGCTTCAGCTGCACGGCCTGCACCGGCTTGCCGAAGCCAGCAAAAGCCGGCCACGCAGCAGCCAGAAATAAAAGGGAACGCCACATCGTACGGCGGGTATCAGGCTTTGTTTTGCTCCTCTTTCTTCTCCGCCTCCGGCTGGGGCATAAAGGAAGCGATGAGGAAAAGACCGGCCGCTATGCACACGCAGGAATCCGCCACGTTGAACGAAGGCCAGTGGTAGCCATGCGGGAAGGTTTTCGTCGCAATCCAAGGAAAAGAAAAATCCAGAAAGTCCACCACATAGCCGTTTATCAGGTTGGCAAAGAAGCTCTTATGCTCAGCACCGGGGAGGAAAAATCCCTGCGTGAGGCGGTCTGTCATGTTGCCGAATACCCCGGCCATGATGCAGGCCCAAGCTACCTTGAGGGTGCGGTTGTAGAAAAAGCCACGGCGGTAGAGGATGGTGAAAACCACAAGCGCCACAACCTGCACACCCAGGAAGAGAAAGGGCGCCCAAGCGGTGCCGTTGCCCATACCGAATGCCACGCCGGTGTTGTGAATGCGCACGATGTTGAAGTTCATGATGCTACTACCGGTTATAACAGGCGTATGATCCAGGTAAAAAGGTGTTGGCAAGTCGTAGTTGAACACGATGTACCACTTGGACACCTGGTCCAGGATATACAGCAAAGCAATAAGGATGATAAGATACAGGGTGGTGCGCTTCATAACGTTGCGGTATGTCATTGGGAAACCGGCCTTCCTGCCTACTACCGGCAGGAAGGCCCGGGGGAATATACGTTTATTTGCAGATGGTGGCGCAACGCTCGCAGAGCCCCTCTGCGTTCACAGCAGGCTCGTAGCGGCGGCAGCGCGGGCACATGCCGTGGGCGGTCTTCTCGGCTGTGGCAGCCAGCTCGGCACCACGCACCACATTCAGGCCGCTCACAATGAAGAAGGTCTTGGCGAACTCCGCATCCTCCAGCAGAGCCACCACGTCGGCGGCTTCATCCTGCGGCAGGGTGAGGGTCACTACGGCCTCATTGTTCTTGTTGAAAGCCTTGGCCTTCACCTGCGCCTCGATGGCAATCTGAATGGCGCCCTTTATCTGCTGCAGGCGGGCAAAGGTGGCGGTAAGCCCCTTGTCGTATGCGGGCTCTGCGGTGGGGAAGTCCTGCTCGTGCACAGAATCCGTGTGGCCGGCGTGCTCCCAGGCTTCCTCGGCGGTGTAGACGAGGATGGGGGCAAGCAGACGCACCAGCACATCGAACACGCGGGCGATGGCGGACTGGCGGCTCAAGCGGCGGGTGCTGTCGGCGGCGTCGCAGTAGAGGCTGTCCTTGGTGATGTCGATGTAAAGGGCGGAGAGGTCATTCGTGCAGAACTGGTTGATAGCCATGAACACCTTGCGGAACTCGTAGGCATCGTACGCGGCACGCACCTCGCGGATAAGGGCATTGCTGCGCTCCAGTATCCAGGCATCGAGCGGGTCGAGCTCGGCGGGCTGCTCGCCCTTGTACCCCTTCAGGTTGGCCAGCAGTATGCGCAGCGTGTTGCGCAGGCGGCGGTAGGGGTCTGTTATCTGCTTGAAGAGGTCCTCGCCAAAGGGTACCTCGTTCTGCCAGTCCACAGAGCTTACCCACAGGCGCACGATATCGGCGCCGTACTTCTCGTAGAAGTACTTGGCATTGGTGGGCTTCGTGTAGGTGCCTTGGGCACTCTTGGAGAGCTTGGAGCGATCCTGATTCACCACAAAGGCATGCGTGAGCACCTTCTTATAGGGTGCCACACCGCGCCAGGCGCAGGAGAGCATGAGCGAGCTCTGGAACCAGCCGCGGTGCTGGTCCGTGGCCTCCAGGTACACATCGCAGGGGGCGTGCAGCTCGGGGTGGCGCTCCAGCACAGCCACGTGCGAGCAGCCGGAGTCAATCCACACATCCAGCGTGTCGCGCCCTTTCTTCAGGTTGGTGGGCAGGCCGAGCTTCTCGCACAGCTGCTCGTCCGTGAGCTCGAACCAGATGTTGGTGCCGTGCTCGGCCACAAGATCGGCCACCTTGTTGACGATTTCGGCGGTAAGCACCGGCTTGTCGTTCTCATCGAAGAAGACGGGAAGCGGTACACCCCAGGTACGCTGGCGGGAGATGCACCAGTCCGGGCGAGCCTCCACGGTGCTGTAAATGCGGTTGCGCCCCCAGGCAGGCAGCCACTCGGTCTTGTCTATCTGCTCCAGCGCCATGCCGCGCAGCTTCTCCATGCTGATGAAGAACTGCTTAACAGCACGGAAGATGATGGGTGTCTTGGAACGCCAGCAGTGCGGGTACTGGTGGGTGAACTCCTCACGTCCCAGCAGGCGGTTGCCCTCCACCAGCAGGGTGATGATGTCCTCATTGCACTTGAAGACATGCTTGCCTACCAGGTGGGGCAGACCGCACTCGGCGGTGTAGTTGCCGTCATCGTCCACCGGAGACAGCACCGGCAGCCCATAGGCCATACCGGCAATGTAGTCGTCCGCACCATGGCCGGGAGCAATATGCACAGCACCCGTACCGGCATCGGTCGTGACGTATGCGGCGTTGATGATGAGGGATTCGCGGTTCAGGAAGGGATGGCGGGCGGTGCGCTTCTCCAGCTCGCTGCCCTTAAAGATAGCCAGCTCCTCCTGCAATACCCAGCCGGTCTTGCCGCTGAAGGTTTCGATAAGCTCGCGCACCACGATAAACTTGCGCTCGGCGCCGTCCTTGCCATAGCGCCCCACCACATAGGTGAAATCCGGGTTCAGGGCAATAGCCAGGTTGCTCGGCAGGGTCCACGGCGTCGTCGTCCAGATGACCATCTCGCAGCCCTCAACACCGCACACCGGGCCATCCATCTCGAAGCCCACATAAATAGCGGTGGAGGTATCCTCCATGTATTCCACCTCAGCCTCAGCCAGAGCGGTGTGGTGAGCGTAGCTCCACTGCACCGGTTTCATGGACTGGTACACAGCGCCGCTCTCTACAAGCTTGGCAAACACGCGCAGGATATCGGCCTCGTACTCGGGCTTCATGGTGATGTAGGGGTTGAACCAATCCCCGAACACGCCGAGACGGCGGAAGGAAAGGCGCTGCTGGTCAATGTAACCCAGCGCAAACTCTGTGCAGCGGCGGCGAATCTCCGCCGGCTCCAGCCCCTGGAACTCCTTCACCACCTTAGCCTCGATGGGCAGACCGTGGCAATCCCAGCCCGGGATGAAGGGGGCGTAGTAACCGGCCATCGTCTTGCTCTTCACGATGAGGTCCTTGAGCACCTTATTCAGACCGGTGCCCATGTGCACGTCGCCGTTGGCAAAGGGAGGGCCGTCGTGCAATATGAAGCTCGGCGCACCCTGAGCTTTGCGGCGGCCGGTAATTCGCTCGTAAAGCTTCTCATTTTCCCATTTTTCCAGACGAGCCGGCTCCTTAGTCGTGAGATCACCACGCATGGGGAACGTGGTGTCCGGCAGGAAGATGGTGTCCTTGTAGCTCTTGGTGGGTGTGCTCATACGCGCGTAAGTGTACACCCTGCTGCATTCAATGTCAACCTTATTGTGGAGATTCAAAGGGAATATGAGCCATTTTACCATATTTTGCGCAGCCAATCCGCAGACAGTCGGCCACACAGGAGTACAAAACCGCCCCAAATTCCCCGGAGCTGCACCGCCTCAAATTCCCAGCAGATTGCGCAGCAGTGTCCACACCGGCACAACCCAGGCAAAGAGCACCACCAAGCGCACGTATATGCGCTTGTCTCGCCAGTCTTCCCGGCGGCAGAAATACACCAGCAGCATCCGCACATACTCTGCCGCCAGCACCAGCAGCCCCAACGGCAGCAGCAGGTTATGCCGGAACGCCGCTACAACATCCCCCCGCAGCAAGGCCCCCGCAGCGCGAGTACCCCCGCAGCCGGGGCAGGATACCTTCGTCCACCGGCGAAACCAACACCCCGGCGATACCTCCCGCACCACAGCCGCCAGCTCGGCTGGCTCCAACACACCCACCACAACTACCGCCACAGCCAGCGCCCCCACCACCGGCAAAAGCACTCGCGCACGCCTCGCACGGCGGCTCGGGGGAATAGGTGGCAGCTGCATAAAAACGGGGCACTCCTCAACACACCACACCGCCGTGCAGATGTGCTACAGCGGCGTGCGGGAACCAAGTTGAAATACGGCCATTATTTAGTAACCGGAAAAACCGGCGGTGCACAAAACAATGAAATAGAGCAGGTAAAACCCCACCGAAGCAACGAGCCCTATCAGGTTCCACTTCTTCGCCTCATCCGCTGCTGCCCGGGCGGCAGCATATTGCCCCGACATCCAGAGCGTATCTACAGACGCAGATTTGATGATAGTGTAAATACCCGCCGGGAGACAGCAGAACATCGCCACCACTACACTCCACACCAGCTGATTCGCCGGTCTGGCCATCGGGGGCACCACCACACCCGGCAGCTTGGGCACAGATACAGGTGCTGCAAGCATGCTCACCGGCACCCACTGCACACCACCTTCCGCACAATACAAATAGTCCTGCGTAATGCGACCACTTGCCACACCATCCTGCAAATCTTTCAGACTCATGGGTCCCGTAGGCACCGTATCCCCGGGACGCGTTATATAATAGTTACTCATAACGCGTCAATTATGACACACCCATGCCCGTTGTCAAGCACTATCAGACAAATAACCCTTTTTTCCAAAACTCTCGATATCCATAGCAAACCTACCGGAGCTTTTGAGGCGCCGGCAGCAGTATAAGCCCCAAGCTGCCCCCGCAGCGCACACATGCCACAGCCGGGCGGGCTTTGGCAAAAAGCCTACGCCCGCATATATGTTCCATTGTATTGATGGTCAACACAGCACAATTTTTCTGCACGCATTTCCCGCGGTCGCGATTGTGCGCGGCATCGTAGCCGGAGAGGCGGTAACCGGCCGGCTCGTGGTCATGCCCGCGCAGGATAAAACCTACAGCCCGTCCCGTAAGGCGCAGGTGTAGGCGGCGGTAGGTATTCACATCCTGAGTCCCCATTTCGATACCATATATACCGCGGTCCGGCTCAGCATGCAACAAACGCTCCGCAAAGCGAATCCAGGTAAAATCCTCCGCCCACTTCTCCCGCTCGCTCACAGGCACACTCTCGAAAAGCGGCTTCCCCACGTGTGAGGGATAATCCTGCGCATGCTCCACCGCCGCACGCAGCAAATCCACATGCGGCAACCCACCATGCACAAAAAGAAGACTCGCACCCACAGGCTCCGCCACCAGCCCCGTAAGCTCACCCATGCACGGACAAATGCGAGCCAGTGCTATAGCCGCGCGGCCTATACTCTCCGCAGCGCCGGCCGGCCCGTCCCACCGCAGCCTGTTAAGCGCATCCGGCGCACCCGCCGGCCGCACAATCGAGTAAAAATTCCCGCGTGGTTCCTGGCACAAAGCCGCATCGTGATTCCCGCGCAAGCAAAGCAAACGCATACCATCCTGCTCTCCGCGCATCAGCAAATCCTCCACCATTCCCAAGCAGCTAAAATCCCCTATACCGCGGTCTATAATATCCCCCAGCAGCACCAAACACACCTTCTGCCCACTCTTCTCCACCCGCTCT
>JAZNTO010000140.1:0-4245 GCA_045591805.1 Akkermansia sp.
TCAGGCAGTTGATACTCCGCCTCTCCCGGCTAAAATAGCCGCTCCTATGAGCCGACTATGATTTTCGGCACACACAAGCCGCTGTTTCCCGAGAGGGGAGCAGCGGCTTTTTATGCCGGAATCCGGCGAGATTGCATCTTCTGCGGGGGCGCTACCGCCCCATCAGCGCACTTACCTGCCGGCCATACGGAGGAGTGCTTTGTATGCCTGCGGGTGGCGGAGGGCGCAAGCCTTGCGGTACCAATAGGCGGCAAGCTCCGGGCTGCGGGGCGCACCGAGGCCACGCTCGAAGCATTCGCCAAGGCGATATGTAGCGGAAGCGTGGCCGGCGAGCGCGGCACGCTCCAGGCAGGAAACGCCGCCGGCGGGGTCCTTGGAGCAGCCGATGCCTTTCAGGTAGCATTTGCCGAGCTGGTAGAGGGCATCTGCGCTGCCGGCACGAGCGGCGAGGTCGAGCTGCACCACAGCGGCTTCGTAGTCGCGTGCACAACCACGCCCCCGCAAGAGGCGCTTAGCTTGGCGGAGACATTCTACTGCCGGGGTATCAGGCATAGCGGGTGCGGGTGGTGGGGTATCAGAATTCCTTGCGGGCAAAAAGCCAAGCGGCTGTGAGGAGGTGCAAGAGCATGTAAGCTACGGCAATAAGAGCCAAGCTACCCAGCATGCCCCAGCCCAGCGGAGTGCCGGCCGCAGCCGTATCCGCCAGCGTGAAGATGCTGAAATCCGGCAAGAGGATGCTGAGCCCCTGCTGTGCAAGCTGCATGGCCGGGGAGGTACCGCTTTGGGCGTCTGCCGCCAGGGCCGTGAAGAGCTGCCCTTGGAACATGCCGATAAAATAGGCACCCAGGCCGAATATCATGCTGACAATCGTACCGCTGGTGAAACAAGAGAACAGGAGCGTAAGGGACGTAAGCACGCCATAGCCCAAGAACATGGCCAGAATGGCGCGTTGAGTATCCGCCGTGTTGCCGGCCGCATGCACCTGCTCGATATAGGGCGCCATTTCCCCCGGGGCGATTCCCTGCTGAGCCAAGGCCTCGCGAAGTTCTTCCACAATAGAAGCTTCACGAAGCCAGAGGATGCAGCTCATCAGCGCATCCATGAGCAGGAGCATGGCAAGCAACAGCCCCAACACACCCAGCGCTTTACCCGCCAAGTAGTCGAAGCGAGGCACCGGCTTGCAGAGGATGGTATAGAGTATGCGATCCTCCGTATCGCGAGGGATGAGCAAGGCCGTGGCGCCCACGCAGAAAATGAGGCCGAAAAGCTGCATGCAGCCCATGGCAATATCCTTGATAAGCTGCAGCTGCTGCACACCACGAAACTCTACACCAAGCCGCCCTTGGTATGGCAGAAACTGCAGCGCCAGAAATCCCACACCAAAAACAGCAAGCACCAGAAAGAGACGCATGCGTACCAGCTGGGTGAAGGTAACACCGGCTACCGCCAGTATGCGTGCGGGCATCCGCGTAAGGATTTGCAGTGGGTTGGCCATGGGGCGCAGGAGCTACCGGCTCAGCGGCGGGGGGCGTTCTCGCCGGCGTCTATCAGCTTCCAGAACGAGCGGCTCGTGCTCAGAGCGTGGTCCTCGCCGCTGCCCATATTAGCGCGGAACATAAAGTCCTTCAACGAGTCGGCATGCAGCACACGCTGCACAACTACGGAACCATCTTCTATGGTGAAGTATATGCGGTAATCTCGCGAGCGGTAGCGGAAAATGCGCCGACCATCGCGCTCTACAACACCAAAAGCGGGGTCTTCCTTTTTACCGGCCAGAAAATCCTCATCTACCCGGAAACCGGAGATGAGCTCCAACTGCTCGAGCGTAGGGATGGCCGAGACCTCGCTCGCGCTGATTTCATTGAATACGATCTGATGCATCGGTTTGAGTTTAGTCTAATTTTGGGAGTTTGGCAAGAAAGAAGTGCGCGCGTATGAGCATTTTTTGCGGATATGGCGCAAGGAGGCGCCGGGCCAAGTAAGAGTCCGGCATGGCAGCACCCCGCCGGACTCTTACGCAGGCGTTTGAACTTATTTCTTGCAGTGTTCCTTCCACTCCAGCACGATGCTGCCGTGCCCGGAGACAATGACGGTGCCGTTTTTGTCCACAATAGTGGCGTTGGGCACACCGCGAGCGGGAGTATACCCCGGCATGGCAAGAGCCTCCGGCGTGCCGTCCATCATACCGGGAAACTTGGCCTTGTAGCTCTTGAGGTAGGCTTTGGCCTCTTTCTCCGTCTTGTCGTGCCCCATGAGGATAAGCTCCACCCCGGCGCGCTTCATTTTCTTGTACTCCTTCACAATGTCGGGCATGATAGCCTTGCAGGGGCCACACCAGCTGGCAGAGTGCAGGTAAATGTAGTAGTTCGCCTTTTTGTTGGGCTTGGCATTGAAGAACTTGGTCTTGGCTACAGCGGCGTGTACAGCTGCTTCCCCCTCCTCTTCCTCCGCTTCGGTGGCAGCAGGCTCTTCCTCTGGTATGGGGGCGTCTTTTATGGTAAAGTCCCGCCAACGCTGGATGATGGCACCATGCCCGGAGGTAACAAGCTCGCCATCCGCTGTAAGGATATACGCATTGGGTATGCCCTGAGAGACCGGGGCGTTGGGTAGCGCCGGCATTTTATCCTTGGCCACGGCGGGGAAGGTAGCGCCGTACTTGTTCAAGAAGCCCACGGCAGCGCCCGGAGTGCTGTCTTTGCTGTCCAGTATAAGCTCCACGCGGCCACTGCGCCGCATCAGCTTATACTGCTCCGCAATTTTGGGCATCTCGGCATTGCAGGGGCCACACCAGGAAGCAGAACGCAGCACGATATAGTACTCCGCCTTCAGGTTGGGGCGAGTAGGCGTAATGTACTCTGCGTTTTCCAGCAGGGCAGCCACGGTAGAAAGCTCCGCCTCCGCCTCCGGTTCCGCCTCCTGCTTTTCCTTGCTCTTCTTGGATTTCTTCTTGCCTTTTTTGTCCTTTTTGGAGATCTTGCGTGTAGGCACATCATCTGCCAGAGCCACCTGCGGCATAGACCAGCAGCAGATGCCCAGCAACAAAGTAGCGAGAAAAATAGCGCGTCTCATATTTGTGCTAAAGCGAGTTATTTGCAGCTCAATTTCCAGTTCTCGATAACAGAAGCTCCATTTCCGGCTGTGACCACCTTGCCTTTCTTATCCACAATCATGGCATATGGTATGCTGTCCGCCTTGCGGAAAAAAGGCAGATTTTGCGCATCGGGAGCGGTGCTCAGCACGCCGCAGAACTCGGCCTTGTAGCCTTTCAGGTAGTTCTGAGCAGCTTCCACCGTCTGGTCATAGCTGATGAGAATAACCTCCACCTTCTTTTTTCGCATCTGTTTATAATCCGCTATAACTTTCGGCATCAGAGCCTTGCACGGCCCACACCAGGAAGCAGAGTGCAGATAGATGTAGTACTTAGCTCGCTTGTCCGGGCTTACCTCCGCCGACTCGTCATCTGCCTCGGCTGCCGCTGCATCATCTGCTGGGGCTTTGAAGAAAGAAATCTCCTTAAAAGACTGCGCGACACTGCGTGCCTTCTTGGCTTTCTTTTTCTTCTTCTTAGCGGTAGACGTTTCTTCTGTGGGGGCGTCATCTGCCAGAGCTACCTGCGGCAAAGACCAGCAGCAGATACCCAGCAACAGCGTGGCTAGAAGAATGGTACGTTTCATAACGCCGACATGCTAGCACATTCTACCGGTCAGGTCAACTGCAAAAATGATATTTCCTTGAAAAATAGTCGGAAATCATAAAACATTGCAGCAAACAAAGAAGCGGAGCATCTCGCGACGCCCCGCCTCTTTGTTACCAACTATAATATTACATGAAAAAGACAGTCGCTTGCTCTGCTATGTGCATGGCTTTAATCGGCTGTTGCAGGTATAGACACCGCCGGGAGCCATATTGTTCAAAAAAAAATGAAAAAAACTTTTTTTGCCCAAAAAACAGGCCTGCTTACCCCGAAAGAGCCATACTCAAAGCTAGGCAAAGGCCTATCTACACCCTGGGCATTTGCCGAACAAGGCGCGGCAAGGAGAGGAGAGCCGGCACGGCCGCCAGCCCAACAAAAGCGAGGCTTAGGAGACTGTGAGTCATATAAAGCTGCAACGTGGTGTGCGCCGGCAGCGCCATATCGAGAATTTCCGCGGGGAACGCATCCAGCCCCAAGCCGGAGAAAAGCTGCCTGAGCTGCTCCCGCCGAGCAATAACGAGAGCAGCCAGAGGTATACCAAGCACCACCCC
>JAZNTO010000141.1:0-9053 GCA_045591805.1 Akkermansia sp.
CCCCCGCCCGGCGGAGCCCGCCCCCCCTCCCGCCCCCGAGCAGAAGCCCACCCCGCAGCCGGAAACACCGGCTGAGCCCGAGCCCAAGGAGGCAGACACCCCCGCTCCCGGCATACCGGAGCCCGCACCGCTGCCGGCGGAGCCTGTAGAAACACCCGTCGAGCCTACGCCTGAGCCGGCACCCGCCGAGCCGCAACCTATAGACCCGGCACCGAGCCTCCCCGCTGAGGAGCCGGAGCAGCCCGCAGCAGCGGAGCCGAGCACCCCGGAGCGCCTTATCCTGAACCCGTCTGAGCCGCCCCGGAATGCCGAACACAAGGCAGCTCTAATCGCCCGCGAAGCACTGCGCAGCGAGAACCCGGAGGAGGCTCTGCGCTACCTCACCGAGCGCGGCAATATGAGCCCCGAGGCCGCCGCCGCCCTGCTGGAGTGGGGCAAGAACAACAAGAGCGGCGCCGTGGAAGAAGTGGGCAACAGCCGCCGCGAAGACGGCTCCCGCGTGACACGTTTCCGCATCAAGAGCGAGAGCGGCACGGAGGACATACTGCTGGAAGTCGTGACAAACCGCGCCGATGTGGTGATGGTGGAGAGCGCCAAGACCACGCCGGCAGATAAAACCTCCATCGATGCCACGAGCGATGCGCTCACCGTGGCAGAAGGGTTCATGGAAGCCGTACGCCGCGGGGACATGATGAAAGCTTGCAGCATGATAACCGGCGAGCAGGTGTCCTATGCCACCGTGGCAGGGCTCTGCATGATTTTTGAAGAAGGCTCCTTCTCCCTGCGACAGGAAGCCCCCATCCGCAACACCTTCGCCAACGAAGATTTCTCCGGCTACCTCGTATACCTGGTGAGCGCCAATGCGCCGAAACCGGCCAACATAGGGCTGGAGCTCTCCCGCACCGAGCCCGGCTGGCGCGTGCAGGCCGTGGCGCTGGATGCGCTGCTGGCCAGCTACGAGGAAAGCGCGAACGAGGAGGGCGGCCGCTACTTCCCCATCGTAAAGAACCCCAAGGGCGGCGACTCGCTGGCACTGTTCTTCGGCTTCAACGAGTCGGAGCTGACACCGCGCTCCCTGCGCCAGCTGCAGATTGTGGCCGAGCTGCTCAAGCAGACCGGCGGCAAGCTCAACATCTCCGGCCACACGGATGACGTAGGCTCCGAGCGCTACAACCAGCACCTCTCCGAGCGCCGCGCCGAGGCGGTGAAAGCCGCCCTCGTGGGCTTCGGTGCCACGGCAGAGCAGATTTCCACCCACGGCCTCGGCAAGAGCCAGCCGCGCCGCACATACACAGAAGAGGACTCCGAGCAAACAGTGGACTACATCCGCGGTGAGAACC
Organism: Akkermansia sp.; assembly: GCA_045591805.1. Classification (GTDB taxonomy): domain Bacteria; phylum Verrucomicrobiota; class Verrucomicrobiia; order Verrucomicrobiales; family Akkermansiaceae; genus Akkermansia. Next base: position 1,341 of record JAZNTO010000141.1, read on the forward strand.
GCCGTGCCGAGATTTACCTGGACTTCGAGTCATGAACTACACCCTGCGCCCGGCAGCCGGAGGGCGGGATTTTGCCGCCGAGCTGAACCCGGAGCAATATGCCGCGGTGACCACGCATGCCCGGCACGCGCTGGTGATAGCGGGTGCCGGCAGCGGCAAGACTCGCACCCTGACCTACCGAGTAGCCCGGCTGCTGGAGGCCGGGGTAGCGCCGTGGCGCATCCTGCTGCTCACCTTCACCAACAAAGCGGCGCGCGAAATGCTGGAGCGCGTGGCACAGCTCACCGGGCAAAGCAGCGGGCAGATATGGGGCGGCACTTTCCACGCCATAGCGAACCGCCTCCTGCGCCGCCACGCCGAGCGCCTGGGCTACAAACCCGGATTCTCCATACTGGACAGCGACGACCAGCGCGCCCTCTTCCGCGCACTGGTGAAACAGTTTGCCGGCAAAACAACCGGCAAAGACCGCTTTCCCAAGCCGGAAGTACTGCTGGGGCTGCACAGCCTCGCCATCAACACCGGGCGCAGCTGGCAAAACACCCTCAGCACAGACTACGGCCACTTGGAGCGCTTCGAGGAGAGCATCGGCAAGATATTTGCCGCCTACCGCGAGCGGAAGATGGAGAGCAACTCCATGGATTTCGACGACCTGCTCACCAACCTGGTGCGCCTGCTGCGGGAGCACGAGGATGTGCGCAACGATTTGCAGGACCGCTTCCTGCATGTGCTGGTGGATGAGTACCAGGACACCAACACCCTGCAGGCAGAGCTTATCTCCCTGCTCTCCGGCGGGCAGAATACCGGCCTTATGGTCGTGGGAGACGACGCGCAGAGCATCTACTCCTGGCGCGGGGCAAATGTGGACCACATCTTCGACTTCACCCACACCTACCCGGATGCGCAAGTATACAAAATAGAGACAAACTACCGCAGCGTGCCGGCCATACTGGACATCTCCAACGCCGCCATCGCTCAGAACAGCCGCCAATTCGTCAAAACACTGCGCCCCGCCCGCGAGGCCGGCAAGCTGAAGCCCGCCGTGGTACCCACCCCGGACAACCGCACAGAGGCGCGTTTCGTGGCGCAGCGTATCGACGAGCTGCTGGCAGCCGGCATACCCGGGCGGGACATAGCCGTGCTCTACCGCGCGCATTTCCACAGCATGGACGTGCAGATGGAGCTCACACGCAACCACATTCCCTACCGCATCACCAGCGGGCTGCGCTTCTTCGAACAAGCACATATCAAAGACATTGTAGCCTGGCTCCGCCTCCTCTCCAACCCCAGAGACGAGGTGGCTTTCCGGCGCATTGTGGGCACCTTCCCACGGGTGGGAGAAGCCACCGCCGGCAAGCTCTGGCAGGGGTGGCTCGCCGCGGCTGAAACCTGGCTTGCCGCCAACCCGCAGGAAAGCTGCATCTCGGCTCCACACTCCCAAGTGATGCAGAAAGTAAGCGTGCCTGCCGCCGCCAAGCTGCACTGGGGCGGATTCCTCGCCTCGCTGGACAGCCTGCACCCGGTCGACCGCGAGCTTACCCCCACCGAGCTGGTGAAGCTCGTGCAAAACTACATGAGCGCCTACATGCGCGCCACATACGACAACTACGAGGAGCGTATGGAGGACATAGGCCAGCTCACCAAATCCCTGGCCGATATGCCGGATTTGGACAGTTTCCTGAGCCAGGTGGCTCTGCTGAGCGAGGTGGACCACACCGCCGCCACAGCAGAGGATGACTGTGTGACGCTCTCCACCATACACCAAGCCAAGGGGCTGGAGTGGAAGATTGTGTTTGTCATCTTCCTGGGCGAGGGGCTTTTCCCGCACTACAAGGTCATAACAGGCGGAGACCCGGAGGCTCTGGAGGAAGAAACCCGCTTGTTCTATGTGGCCATAACCCGCGCGGAAGACCAGCTCTACCTCAGCTTCCCCCGCTACAACGGCCACAGCTACGACAGCCAATACTGCCCACCCTCGCGCTTCCTCACCACCCTGCCGGAGGAGTTATTCGAACTCTGGAACCTGTAGGGAGGGGTTGGAAGTTATTGAGCCTCGCACTCTAAGAAGCAGCAAACGCACATGACCGGCAAGGTTCACAAATCATTGCGACACAAAAACATCGACTATAGTCGGGGACAATTTTTTGTGACGATGCAGGTTGAACATAACGCCTCCCTACTGGGGGTGATAGTGGGAGGGAAAAGCATCTTGAATGAGTTGGGTAAAAGCGTGCAAGCGGAACTAGAACGGTTGCCGGAGAAGTATCCTGAACTAGCATTGGGCGAGTATGTCATCATGCCCAACCACGTCCATCTAATCGTTACTATAAAGCCACAGCCTGCCAATAAGGGACAGCATCTGGGTTATTTGATGGGGCGATTTAAGGGCGCAACATCTTATGTATACGGTCAATTGAAGCGAACCGGAAAAGTGGCGGATATAGGCAAGCATTTATGGCAAAGAGATTATTGGGAAAATTTGATTTCCAGCGAAGACGAGTATCGGAACTATGAACAGTATATACGCAATAACCCGCAGCGCTGGACGCAGGACAGATGGGGAGCAGTTACGCAGTATATGTTGGGGGACGCTGCGCTTTTGAATATGCCCAAGCGGGCATTTGTGGCATCACAGGGGTATGATTCGCAATGTTTTACCCCTCGTCGCATAGAGATATCGGGGCGCGGGACTTCAGTCCCGCTTCCTTCTGCGGCTGTTCTGATTTCAACATTTACAAGCCCACAAGAGCGGGAGACTCTGCGCCGGGCGATGCTGAAGAAGAAACGCATTATTCATGTTTGCCCGCAGGGAATTCCATCGTGGGGTGCATTATCACCGGAGCAACAGCTTGCCCTGGAGGAAAAGAGGCTTTTGTTTATTTCCCCGCAGCCAAATGGTGCCGTCCTGAATAAAAAAGTGGCAGCGTGGTGCAACGAATATGTGTTACGGCAAGCCCAAGAAATATGGGTAGGCAATATTTCGCCTAACGGAATGCTGGACGTGCTGATGAAAGGATTAAGACAGGAAAAAGAGGGAGGGACTGAAGTCCCTCGCCCCGAGTAAAATTTCGAAATAAATTACCACGGCAAAATACATCACAGAGGATAAGCGGCCAGAGTTCAACTACACGCGCATATGCTGCAAGGTTGGAAGTTAGGTGCGCAGGGCGTCTATACGAGCTGCGAGTTGGGCCAGCAACTCAGCGGCATCCGAAGCGGCGGGGTCTGTGACGCTGCGGTGCATGCTCTCGCGAAACCAGACCAGCAGCTGCCGGTATTCACGATAGAGGGCAAGCGCCCCCGGAGCATCCCCTGCCGGCGGGGCGGGTAGACCGGGCAAAGGCACATTCTGCAGCGCATAGCGGCATACCACCCCACACCAGGCCGCAAAGACGGCTTGAAGGTCTTGCGTCCCGCGCACGGCCTCCAAGCACGCGCGCTCCGCCTCCGGCAGAACAGACGGCAGGCTTGCCACGACCTGCAAGGGCCCGGCGGACTCCGCGCGGCTCCGCTGCCGCAACGAGACACCCAGCACCGGCCGCTTCCGCTGCTTACCGGGCAGCAGAATCACCAAGCCGCTGTTGGCAAACTCTTTTGTACCCAGCAGCCACTCCACATACCGCACGGCCTCCGGCGTCTGCACACGCTCCCGGCACTCCAGCAGCAACACACAGTACGCCGGCATATCCGCCCGCCGATGCACATAGGCCAAGGGGCCTTCCGCAGCAGAGGCTCCTGCCTGCTGCCACTCCGGCGGCAAAAACACCAGGCTGCGCAGCACGCGACCCGCTGTAGGCGGGCACTCCCCCCCGGCGGAGAATGGCACAACGGGGGGCGCTCCCGGCAGCTCCTGCCCCCCGGTCTGCACGGCACCGGGCAAAAGCTCCTTCCAGCCTACCGGCATGGCCGCTTCTGCAGCAGAATCTGCTTGCGTAGGAGTAGGCACCCTATTGCTCCCCGGGTTCAGTTGCGTCGGAAGAGGCGGGAGTGCTCTGCGCCGTGGGCACAGTAGCCACGTCCATACCCGATACCGGTTCCGCTTTCGCTTCCGGCGCCTGTTGATTCGCCTCTACCACGAGGGCGCTCTCCAAGGGCAAACCGCAGGCTCGGCACGCTGCATCCAGCATCGCCATCTCGTACGCCGTCACTGTTATGGTGTACTTCATAAAGTTTTTACAATCTCTCAAAAAATACCTTAAAATAATTTTAAGCGTTTGTCAAGCCTCAAGTCAGCATTAAATCAAAAATATTATTTTAGCATATAGTGCTCAAAAAATCGATAAAATATCTATCGTTTTCGCTTGACGAAGCTTTATAAATATTTTATAGTAATGCGCATGACCATAGAAGAAATCCGAAACACCCTGCGCGAGCGAGGCTGGACGCAGAAAAGACTTGCCGACATGCTGCATGTGCACCAGGTTACTCTGGGGCTCATTCTTACGGGCAAGAACAAGCTCACCCCGCAACTGGAGGCGCACATCGAGCAGCTTTTCAGCCGCCGAAAGGAACCCCACATCGACCTCGAGCTTTCTCTGCCGAATGCAGTTGTCGAGCGCTGGGTACCGGATTTTGCACAACTCGCACCCGAGCAGCGCAAGGCGGCAGTGGAGGCAGTATTGCGAGAGGCTGCGCAGAAACTCATCCGCGAGGGCGAAAGGCAGTTCTCGCAGCAAGAACCGGCCGGCATACGCGACTTCTGCACCACCCTGCAGCCGGCTCCCGCGCCATGCGGCGAATAAACGCGCCGGGGGCTCCAAGAGCAAGCTACTGCAGCTGAGCCGCAGACGCGAGACGCTGCAGATGCGGAGCGAGACAAGGCAGCACCTCGCGGTCTGCCGGCAGCCAGTCTACAGACTCCAACTCATGCGCGGGCAGCCAGCGAGCGGCGGCGTGTTCCCGCAGGGTCAGCTCCCCGCCGCGTATGCGGCAGAGGAAACAGTGCAAATGCAAGCGAACCGTGGCGGAGTCACGCTGCACGGTGCACAGCAGCTCGCCGGGCTCAATATCCAGCGCCAGCTCCTCCGAAATCTCGCGCACCAGAGCCTCCGCAAACGTTTCCCCCGGCTCCACCTTACCGCCGGGAAACTCCCAGCCTCCGCCGTGCTTCTGCGGTGGGCACTGCGTAGCCAGCACCCGCCCCCGGGTGTCGAGAATAAGGGCTGCCACCACATCCGGGTTTTTGAGCTCTTGTGGCGCGGGGACAGCTTGTTCCATACTTGCGATATGCGGCAGATTGCGGAAGCGGCCATTGAAATCCAGCCCATAGCCCACCAGAAAGCGTGCACCGCAATGCAAGGCGCAAAAGTCCGCCGCAACACCGGTCGTGCTGCAACCATCTTTTGTGATAGCCACCGCCGTGTGCACAGAGGCCGCCCCGGCCGCACGCAACGCAGAGCACACCTCGCGGAGGGTGAACCCGGTATCCAGCACATCATCTATCACCAGCACACGCCTACCCCTGCATGGAGGCAGTGAGCTGTGCCACTGCAGCTGCCCGGTACTGCTCGTCCCTTCGTAACTGGAGAGGCGAATGGTGTGCAGCTCGAAGTTTGGCGGCAGCAGGCGCAGCAAATCCGCGGCAAACCACAACGCCCCGTTCAGCAGGCAAAGCGCCACCACCGGCTCCTCAGAGCCCAGGCTACTCCGTATCTCCTGCGCCACACGTTGCACACCGGCTGCTATCTGCTCTTTGCTGAAAAGGGGCACCATCCGCATACCGGCATTATACGGCATCCGCACAGGAAGGTCAATCTTTATATAGCAGGCGGCAAATGCGCCTGCCACAGTATAAGTGCTGCAGAAGCGCAGAAAACACATAAAAATACTTGCAAACTGCTCACAAAGCTGTATACTGGAATCATGCGAAGCACGTGCACTGTTCAAGCACGCGTTTGATTCGACAAACTCTCACCACTTGCACCGAAAATCATGAACATACGAGCTCTCACGCGGCATCTGCTTGTGCTGTCGCTTGCCGGCAGCTGCATGCTGAGCAGCTGTCGCTCCACTCTCTATAAAGCAGCCTTGCGCAACGACATACAGGTCGTACAGCAGGAAATTCAACGAGGTGCAGACATAAATGACGAGCTGAATCCGCTTGCAACGCTTGTCGGCCTACCTTTTATGATATCTGCCCTCTGTATTGATATCACATTATTTGTGGGCACATTAAGCTTGTACGCCCAGGTTTTTAAAACAGCACCGCTCACCCAATTAGCATTGGATACATTTTCCAACACCGCAACAGAGGGCGCGTACTTCAGGGACCACTACGCCATGGCCGCCTACCTGATGAACCAAGGCGGTAAGGCCTCAGAAACGGTAAGAATGGGTATGCAGGAACGCGGCTACCAGCCCGGTATCAACCCCTCTGCGCTCAATACTGAGACAAGCGCACTGTACTTCCGGACCGAGCCTGTCGCGCCGGCACAAGAGACAACACCGGTGAAAAAAGAAACAAAGAAAGTAACCACGAAACCAAGCTCCCGAAAGAATACCGGTAGCAGCTCCACAGATACCCCCCTTCCCACCGGACAAAAACTTTCCACCCCCGGTAACTAATTCATCAGACACATGAAAATCCACTCACACATGAGCCGTACGTTGCTTTGCCTCCTCGCGGGGTGCACCTTGCTGAGCGGTTGCCGCTCCACGCTCTTTCACGCCGCCCGCAGGGGAGACTTTGCCACCGTAGCAAATGAAATAAACAAAGGAGCGGACGCTCGCAACGACCCATCGCCTGCAGCCGCACTCTGGATTCTGCCCGTCGGTTTATTATCCATACCGGCCGACATTCTGACATTTCGCCCGCTCTACGCAGACAACACCTTTACAGGAAATGCGTTCCGCTATTACACACAATCTCCGGCAGAAGTTGCCTATGATTTGGGGCATAGCGATATTGCCGGCCTACTCATGCTGAAAGGTAGCCCAATCCCCACACAAAAAGGAGACAGCATGATAGCCGGTTACGATTGGAAAAAACTCCAACAGCAAGGTTACGATACTTCAAACATGATTCTTGCCTCTCACTACATGCCGGTGGAATACAAACGCAGCTTGCCCAAGCCACCCAAACCTTTACCAACCGGCACCGATATATCCAAACCCGGAGAATAAGCTTAACTCATGAAAATAAAATCATTATCACGCTATACACTGCTCGCGGGGCTCACAGGAAGCCTCCTGCTGAGCAGTTGCCACTCCACCCTGCACCGCGCCGTTGAGCGGGGGGACATCGCTGCCGTTCGCAAACATATAGCCTACGCCGAGACCCTAAGCGACAAAGACAAAGTAGAATATCTGCGAGGCGCCCCTCCTGCCTCCAACCTGTGGTGGATTGTACCCACCGCCATGATAACTATTCCCGTAGATTTGGCTCTCATCGTTGGTACTCTCACCATATATCCGGAAGTAATAACGGATGGTGAAATCATCACCGATTACGCATTCGACAAATTCTACAACAGAACGCCAGATGCCGTCCGAATATCATACAGGAAAGACTACGACGACATAACCTACGAGTTGATGGAGGCGGGAGCAGACACACCGGAACACATCCGCAACTGGATGTACAAGAATTACCCGCGATATAAGCCGGCACCGGTTCCGGCACCGCCCCCCATAGAAAAGAAAAAGCCAAAACAGAAAACCAAGACCACACCCAAGCCGACACCACAGCCCATCGATGTTGGCGATGACGCTTTCACC
>JAZNTO010000142.1:0-14513 GCA_045591805.1 Akkermansia sp.
GGAGCCTACGCCGTATTGGCTATTTTTGCAGCCATGATGGTGGAGGAATTTTCTTATAGAACCGGTGTGCTCGCAGGCTTAGGATTCTATATTTTAGGTGCATTGATTTATATACCGGCCTGTATTGCGCAGAGCTTCGACCTCTACCTGCTGGGCATCTTTATTCTGGCAGGCGGCTTATCCATATTGGAGACAAGCTGCAACCCCTACGTATTATCCTTGGGGCCGGAGAAAACAGCCGTACGCCGACTGAACTTTGCACAAGCATTCAACCCGGTGGGGTCTCTTGCCGGCATTTTCTTTGCTAAGTACCTCATTTTGGCCAACTTGGAGGGCAACAGCAAAGCGGTTCAACTGTTCTGGGTATGTGTGCCCTATGTAGGCTTGATTGCAGTAGCCGCAGTCATATGGTTCTTCTTTGTTCGCTACAAAGAACCGGAAGGCGGCTCTGAGCAATACGAGACTCCGACTCAGGATGACACCATGAAAACAGGTATCAGCAAGCCGAAACTCATCGGCATGTATGGCCTGTGCATTGCTATTCCTGTAGCCATTCTGGTATGCATTAACACTCTTCACGTTACCCCCAAATTGGAGGAGGCGCAAAAGGCTATTGCAGCGGAATCCGCAGCTACAGCTGCGCTTATCGTAACCACCCCCGGTGAGGACGGCAAAACGGCATGGGATATTGCCACAGCCAAAGGATTTACACAAGCGGCTGATAAGATTAAGGCCCTTGCCGCTCAGGGGGGCGCCCCGGTAGAAGCCACACAGCTTAGTGCAGAAGTCACGGGCAAAGCCATGGCTCTTCAAACGGAGCTGAATAAGAGCAAAGATGACAAAGGCGCAGGCGATGTTGTCAACAAATATACAGACAAGAAGCTCTCTGCCAAAGATGTAAGCATTTGGGGCAACATGGTGTTCCAGCTGATCTTCGTGATGATGGGGCCCATTGTATTCACGCTCTTAATTAAGAACTACAGAGAAATGCTCATACAGTTGCTGAAACTTCCGCGTTACTGGGTGGGTGTAATAGCTCAGTTCTTCTATGTGGGTGTGCAGATAGCCGCTTGGACCTGGCTGAACAAGTATTGCTGCGCCCAGCTCGGCATAGAGTCCGATGTTGCCGCAACATACTACATCATCTCCCTCATCCTCTTCATTGTCTGCCGCTGGGTAGCCACCTATTACATGAAGAAATTCAACCCTGCCGACATGATGGCTCTGTTTGCCGTAGTGGCTGTGGGCTGCTGTTTCGGCACCATGTACCTGCCCACGAAAGTGTTGTTCACCATCGGTGGGCTGCCGTTCTCCCTCAACATCATTTGCCTTATCCTGATGTCCGGAGGCATGAGCCTGATGTTCCCGACCATTTATGGCATAGCCTTGGGCGGGCTCAACAACCGAATCGTTAAGCTGGGGGCTGCCGGGCTTATCATGGCCATTTTGGGTGGTGCCGTTATCACCCCGTGGATGGGCTCTATCGTGGAAAGCTCGACCGGCTGCTGGCTTGCTCTTACCTCGAGCGCAGATTCTACTTGGAACTATGTCTTAAACACTTCAGATCAATCTGTGCGAGCAGCATTCATTGTACCGGCTATTTGCTTTACTGTTGTTCTGGTGTACAGTCTGTTGTTCCGCAAACCGCTCGACACGGCAAAGTAATTTTACTCATCTATAATTTAACCCAAAATCAACGTATATGAAGTACGATACATTACCTACCATCGGAATCCGCCCCACGATTGACGGTCGCCGCCTTGGCGTGCGTGAATCGCTGGAGGACCAGACCATGAACATGGCTAAGGCCGCGGCCGCTCTCATCGAGGCGAATGTGACCCATGCCAACGGTCAACCCGTGAAGTGCATCATCGCGGATACCACCATCGGTGGCCCGGCTGAGGCTGCTGCCTGCAACCAGAAGTTTGCAGAGAACAACGTGGGCTGTTCTCTTATCGTGACTCCTTGCTGGTGCTACATCACCGAGACTTTCGAGACCGATGCCACTACCCCCAAGGCTATCTGGGGCTTCAACGGCACGGAGCGCCCCGGCGCTGTATATCTGGCCGCTGCTTTGGCCGGCTATGCACAGAAGGGGGTACCCGCATTCTCTATCTACGGCCATGATGTGCAGGACGCGGATGACACTAGCATTCCGGAGGATGTTGCAGAGAAGATTCTGCGCTTCGCTCGTGCCGGTCTCACCGTGGCAACCCTGCGCGGCAAGGGCTATCTTTCTATCGGTGGCTGCTCCATGGGTATTGCCGGCTCCATTCTTGACCATTCTTTCTGGGAAGCCTATCTCGGTATGCGCGTGCAGCCGGTCGATATGACAGAGGTGCGTCGCCGCATGGAGCTGGGTATCTATGACAAGGCCGAGTTCGACCTTGCCATGGAGTGGGCCAAGAAGTACGTGAAGATTGGTCCGGATCGCAATCGTCCCGACTTGGTGCTTTCCCCGGAGGAGAAGGAGCGCACCCTGCGCGAGAGCATTCTCATGACCATCATCTTCCGCGACATGATGCATGGTAACCCCTACCTCAAGACCATCGATCGTGAGGAAGAGGGCTTGGGCTTCAATGCCATCTGCGGCGGTTTCCAGGGGCAGCGTCACTGGACGGACTTCTACCCGAATGGCGACATGGCCGAATCTCTGCTCAACAGCACCTTCGACTGGAACGGGCCGCGTGAGGCTATTCCCTTTGCTACAGAGAATGATGCCATGAACGGCGTGTGCATGCTTCTGCTGCACCAGCTCACGGGGCGCGCTGCTTGTTTCTCCGACATTCGTACTTACTGGAGTCCTGCCGCTGTGAAGCGCGTGACCGGCTACACCATGGAGGGCCTGGCCAAGGACGGCATCATGCACCTTATCAACTCCGGCTCCACCGCCTTGGACGGCAACATGCACTCCACCGCACCCGATGGCACCCCCATCATGAAGAAGACCGGTGAGACCACACAGGCCGATATCGAGGCTATGATGGGTGCCTCTGAGTGGTGCCCCGCAAACCGCGAGTACTTCCGCGGCGGCGGCTACAGCCTGCACTTTGTGTCCAAGGGCAATGTGCCCGTGACCATGATACGCATGAACCTTGTGAAGGGGCAGGGACCCGTGCTCACCATCGTGGAAGGCTGGACCTGCGACCTGCCGCAGGAGGTAAACGACAAGCTCGACCAGCGTACTGACCCGGGTTGGCCTACCACTTGGTTCGCCCCGCGTCTCACCGGCAAGGGTGGCTTCAAGGATGTTTACACCGTCATGGCCAACATGGGAGCCAACCATGGTGCTTGGACATATGGCCACATCGGTGCGGACATCATCACGCTGGCATCGATGCTCCGCATCCCTGTATATGCACACAACGTGCCGGAGGTCAAGGTGTATCGCCCCGCCGCTTGGGATTTGTTCGGCACTGCCGACCCCGAAGGCGCAGACTTCCGCGCCTGTGCCAACTTCGGCCCGATTTACGGCAAGTATTGATTCCTACTCCCCGGCCGGTGCCTACGTGCACCGGCCGGGGATATTTTCCGGCGAGGTATGAACCCCAAGTACAAAAAAATTTACTGCTGCACTCCTGTTAGTTTTATTGGGGGGGAGTCGTTTTTTACCCGCGACACCGGACTTATTTCAAAAACTCTGCGCAGTTTGGGGGTTGAAAGTAAGTGCATCATGCCTCTTCCTTGGCATGAAGGCAGCCTGCGAGAGAATATCATCCGTACAGAATACAAGAATTTAGAGTCGGTCGAGTGGTGGAAATCGCTGGGTATAGATGCTTTGGTGCTATATTCCTGGGGGGCTCCTCGCTACCGCAAGATTGCGCGTGCTGTACACAAAGCCGGCATCCGGCTGCATATACACTTGGATACAAGTGGAAATTTTGAGGGAAATGATTGGGAAACTCTTCCAATATATAAGAAGATAGTTAGGTTTCTGAAAGTTAAGATTGTAGATTTTTTTCGTGTGCGTCACTTAAAATACGCAGATATTATCACGGTCACACCACCTGCTGCACAAAAAATAAGAAAACGTCCTTTCTATGGGCGTTGGTTTGAAGAAAGACTGATTGCATTTCCGGCTCCGGTTGCGACTTGTTTCAAAAGAAAGCCTGACTGTCTACGTCAACGAAAAGTTGTCTGCGTGGGTCGGTGGTCAGATGAACAAGTGGATAAAGTAAAGCGTCCGGAGTTTATGCTTGAGACCGCGAAAGAGATTGTTGCAGTTGATCCAAGCGTTGTTGTCTCTATATATGGGCGGGTGGGGGATAATATCCGAAAACAATATGGGGAAATACCAGAGCCATGGCGTGCTCGTATTCACTTGAAAGGTGTGATTGCCAATGAAGACTTACCTTTAGTATATAACACATCTCAAGTCTCTATATGTACTTCGTATAGCGAAGGTACTCATATAGCCTCAGCCGAAGCAATTTGCAGTGGATGTTCTCTTGTTATTCCTCCACGCGAAAGTTTGTCAGTATTACACTGGTACACAAGTCATAATTCCGGAAGTGTAGCCAAAGAAGACACTCCTGAGTCAATGGCTCAGAGTGTTATCCATGAACTCAATTTGTGGGAACAAAAACAAAGAAATCCACACGAGATATCCGAATATTGGCAGGCAATGTTTCACGTAGATAAAGCTTTGCACCGAATTTTTGAAATATAATCACAATTGTTATGTCATACGTACTTTGTTTAGACTGTGGCGCGACCAATGTACGCGCGATACTCGTAGATGATAAAGGGCAGCTGGTGGCCAAATCCAGCCAGCCCAACTCTACCGATGCGGGAAGCGAGAACCCGGATTTTCATGTTTGGAATGCAGACCGCATTCTGAATCAGCTGGCTACCTGCGCCCGTGAAATCCTGCCACAGGTGGATGCCACGCAAGTGAAAGGCGTTACCATCACGACCTTTGGTGTGGATGGCGCCTTGGTGGATGCCTCCGGGCAGCTGCTCTACCCGGTCATCTCTTGGAAGTGCCCGCGTACTGCAGAAGTAATGAAGCAGGTAGGCAAATACATGCCGCAGGAGCGGCTCAATGAACTTTCCGGCGTGGGTGAGTTTGCTTTCAATACCATCTATAAGCTTATATGGCTGAAGGAAAATCGTCCCGAACTGTTGGAAGAAGCGCACGCGTGGCTCTTTATCTCCAATATCTTGGCGCACCGCCTCACCGGAGTCATGGCTACCGATCGCACCATGGCCGGAACTTCGCAGATGACAGATTTGACCACAGGCGATTGGTGCGGCGAGATTCTCGACGCGCTGGGCATTCGCAAGGAGCTCTTCCCGACCATGGTAAATGCCGGGGAGGTTATCGGCACGCTCACTCCGGCCGCCGCCGAGCTACTGGGACTCCCGGCAAGTGTTCCTGTGGTATCTACCGGGCACGACACGCAATTTGCCCTCTTCGGCAGCGGTGTACAGGAGAATCAGCCTTTCCTCTCCAGCGGAACCTGGGAAATCCTGATGCTGCGTACACCTAAGGCGAAGCTGGAACCTACGGATTACGCAGCCGGTGCTACAGTGGAGTACGACAGCAAGGCCGGACTTCTCAATCCCGGCTTGCAGTGGATTGCCAGCGGAATCATCGAGTGGGTGAAAGCCACCTGCTACCATGGCGAGAGTTTTGACACAATGGACGCAGAGGCAGAGAAAATTGCCCCCGGTTGCGACGGCGTGAAACTGGTGCCGGACTTCTTGCCCAGCGATGCCGTACCCGGCAGTATACAAGGGCTGGTGCTGGGACGCACACGTGCCCACATCTACCGCGCAGCTATGGAGGCTCTCACCGTTCGGCTGAAGCAGCGTCTGGAGAAACTGGAGAAGGTGGGTGGCTTCAAATCCACAGACCTTCTACTGGTAGGCGGTGGTGCGCGCAACAAGATTTGGACACAAATGCGTGCGGACATACTTGGGCTGCCCATACGCATTTCCAATGTCTCGGAAAGCACCGTGCTGGGTGCTGCTATGTACGCCTTTGCCGGAGCCGGGCTCTTTGAGTCTCCCGAGGCCTGCCGGGAATCTTTCGGCATAACCTACACCACGATATACCCCGGCGAGCAGCAAGCCGCTTATGCAACTCTTTATCAATAACCGAAACATAATCAATAAATATGGCTAATCCCGACCTTTATATCAAACCGGAACTGCCGGATCGTATCTTCCCGTGGGAGAACTACGACCCGCAGACGCGCGAGGAAATCGACGCTTTCTTCAATAGCCCCGAAATCCGCGTTATCAAGGAACGTATGGTGGACATGGGCCGCCGCCTCTGGAACCGCGAGTATGTGGATGGCAACGGTGGCAATTTGTCTGTGCGTGTGGCAAAAGACCTGGTGCTTTGCTCTCCCACGCTTTGCTCCAAAGGCTTTATGACGGTGGAGGATATTTGTCTGGTGGACATGAATGCCGGCCAGCTCTGCGGTTACCGTCCTGCCACTAGCGAGGTAAAAACCCACATCGCTATGATGAAGGAGGTGGGCGTGAATGCCTGCATCCATGCGCATCCTCCGTGCTGCAACGCCTTCCTCTTTGCCGGCAAGGTGCCGCCGAATGGTATTAACCCTGAGGCAGATATCTTCCTGGGACACATCCCCTTGGCTCCCTATGGTACCCCCGGATCGCCCGAGACAGCCGAAGCCGTGGCCAAGGCCTGCCACCAAAGTACGGTGGTGTTCATGGAGAATCACGGCGTCATCACCGGTGCCCGCCACATTGAGGAGGCAGAGTGGTTTATGGAGAATGCAGATGCTTACTGCAAGATGGTTCTGCTGGCAGACCTTCATGGCGGTGGTCTGAATCAGGTGGATGAGGCCGGCATCGCCGACTTCCTGCAAATCCGCCGCAACATCGGCTATGCCGTACCGGAAGGTCAGCCCCTGTATAACATGCGAGAATACAACGGCTACACCATGGGTATTGCCGGCAAGAAATAACGTTTATCGACAACCTGCAATGTACAATCTACAAAGTTAGCGGATTCGCTCTTTGTAGATTGTATTTTGTCGACCGCTGACTTTTCTATGCAAATTGCCGAGCGCTTTCTGGCATATATGGAGGTGGAGAAAAACGCTTCCGCTCATACGCTTGCAGCGTATCGGCGCACGCTCCGGCAGTTTCGGGACTGGATGGGAGCACGCTTCGAAAGCTGGCATAGCTGTGGGGCGGAGAGTTTTCGCGGCTGGCTCTACGAGGCTATGCAGCAGGAGCTTAAGCCGGCCTCCATTCGCCTGCGTTTTGCTGCGTTGCGTTCGCTTTATACCTACCTCATGCTCCGTGAAGGCTTACAGAGCAATCCTCTGGCAGAGCTTACACTGCCTAGAATTCGCCACAGCTTGCCTGAGCACCTGAGCCTGCGGCAGATGGAGGCGCTGCTCTCCCTTCCCCTGCGCATGCCCGTAGACAAAAAGAGCCCGGACTGGCTCCCCTACCGAGATGTCGCCATACTCGAGCTTTTCTACTCCTGCGGCATACGACTCAGCGAGTTGGTGGGGCTCAATGCAGATGCTCTGCAACCCGGCGAGAACTGTGTACGTGTGTTTGGCAAGGGGCGCAAGGAACGTCTCGTCCCGGTGGGGGATTACGCGCGCGAGGCACTGCAAAACTACCGCCTGCGTGCCGGGTTGGATTCGCAGGGGCCTCTCTTCATCAGTCGTTTGCGTCGACGCATGACCGGCCGTAGCGTGCAACTTATGCTGGATAAATACTTGCGCTGCTCCGACTTGCCGTTCCACATCTCCCCACA
The DNA here is from genome assembly GCA_045591805.1 of Akkermansia sp. Lineage (GTDB taxonomy): Bacteria > Verrucomicrobiota > Verrucomicrobiia > Verrucomicrobiales > Akkermansiaceae > Akkermansia. The sequence goes on from JAZNTO010000142.1 coordinate 7,754, forward strand.
CAAACTACGCCACACCTTTGCCACCCACATGCTGGATGCCGGAGCAGACCTTCGTTCTGTGCAGGAGCTCCTCGGCCACGCCTCCCTCTCCACTACCCAAATCTACACCCACGTCACTAAGACGCGGATGAAACAAGCCTACCTCGAGGCTCATCCCCGTGCCTATGAGGATGAAGAGGAAATTTAGTTTGCATAGTTGCAATCCTTTCTGAGTCAAAAGATAAGGTTTATTTTATGAAAATCAGCGATTCAATCCCGGATTTTCATAAAACGTGTGTAATATATTGTTGGGTAAAGCTTTAGAATCTTGTGAATAGGAACGAGGCCATCTCGCTCTTAAAGCGGATTTTATTGTATTGTAGGGGCATGAAAAAGAAGAGAGTGATTGAACGGGCGGTGAGCTCACATATATTGGAAGCTATTAAGGAGTATCCGGTTGTTACCGTATGTGGTCCTAGGCAATCCGGCAAAACTACTCTGGTGCGTCATTTGTTTCCGAACTATGATTACGTGAGCCTTGAAGACCCGGACGAGCGTTTGGCGTTCGAAGCGGATCCTCGCGGCTTTTTGAAACAGCATGTGGCGCCTTGCATTTTTGATGAGGTACAGAATGTACCCAAACTGGTTAGTTATTTGCAAGGTATTGTGGATGCTGCCGGAGAAAACGGCATGTATATACTTACCGGAAGCAGACAGATGGAGCTGCAAGAAAGCATTACGTAGAGTTTGGCGGGACGTTCCGCTATGGTAAATTTATTGCCTTTCTCGACAAGGGAAATGGAGCAGGCCGGAATAGTACTGGAGAGGGATGAAAAGTTGTTTTTCGGTAGTTTGCCTCGCGTGCATGCTTGCAGGCAGAAGCCTCTTTTGGCATATCCGGACTATTTGCGCACCTATGTGGAGCGCGATGTGCGCCGTATTATCAATGTGCGTAATTTGATGGATTTTGAGAACTTTTTACGTCTTTTAGCCTCACGTGTAGGACAGGTAGTCAATTATTCTTCCCTTGCCGGGGATGTAGGCGTAAGCTCATCTACTATTAAAGAATGGATTTCAATTCTTGAGGTGTCCTATATTATTTTTACCCTGCGTCCCTATCACAATAATTTTGGGAAACGTCATACTAAATCTCCTAAAATATACTTTACCGAGACCGGACTTGTCACGTCTTTGTTGAAAATCAAGTCTGTGGAGCAGGTTGGCAGAGACCCCCTCATTGGCAATATATATGAAAATTACATCGTGTCTGAGTTTTTGAAAGAACAATTGAATAAGGGGCAAAGGCCGGATTTGTACTTCTTTCGTGATTCCAATGGCTTAGAGATCGATCTTATTTTGGAGCAGGGCCGTGTTCCAAAACCCATCGAGATAAAATCAGCATTTACTTTTCATCCGGATATGTGCAGAAATTTGCGCCGTTTTGCTCAAATCGCTTCGCCTTTGGCTTCTCCGGCTCTGGTTTATGCCGGAAAAAGTATGGGGAATATGGACGGCATAGATATTTTGACGGATTCGCAACTATATACTCTGGTGCCGTAACTTTTTATGTTTATGAAAATTACAAAAGATCAATCATACGCGCCCTTTTAGATGTTGGGATTCCTGTTTTGTTGTGTGTTGCTATAGCGCTGTATATTTCTTGCCGATGCTCCCGTTTTCGAAAAATTACTTCCACTATGTCATCTGTGAGCGTGTTTTGGTGGCTTATTCACATGCCTGTTTTAGGCGCGCTATCTCGGGTTTGTGAAGAAAGATGGATTGCCGTAATAGTTGCTCTTCCATCTAGCTTTTTAGTTTCATGGATTGCGTATGTCGTGTATAGGCGCATAGAAAATAAGTGGGGAAGCGTTCGATGATGAAGCAAGGAACGTCGATGAGTTGGTCTGCAGATTGAGTGCGTTAAAGACTTTGTCGATGTAGCGGGTTAAGTGCTTACGTTGTAAGCTGCTTTTACTCCCAATCGATGCAGATTTCTGCGCGCAATTCGCCTTCGCTCAAGATGCTGTGCTGAGTTTGTTTACCGGCTATGCGGTGCTGTATGCAGATAGGAGCACCGGCGAATGTCTCGCGCTTGAATTGGATACGAAAGCGCTTCGGCGCTGTGCCGGGTTGCATGTGTTCCGGTAGAGTTTCAAGCACCCAGATGAGGTAAGAACCGTTGTTGATGTGACCGTTGAAATCCACATCCCGCCGAGGCGCTACCATGTTTACCGACTCGATGTGCTCAAAGTCAGTAGCTGTCTCCAACGGGGTGGAGATGATGGCCGGGCAGTCATCCGGCATTTCTGCCATGGCGCGTTTGAGCGGGATGGGGCGGCGGCTCTTCACATCGATAAGTACCCACATAAGGTCGGCTCGGGCGATGATTTTCCCTTCTGCATCGCTCATCTCTACAAAACGTCGGGCTTGCAGCGCTGTGGCTTTGCCGGTATTAGAGCGCAGGGTGACAAGCTCTTTCCACGAAGGGCGGCGTACAAACTCGAATTCTCCCTGAACTTCCACCCAAATCATACCGTTGCGAATGCTCCACTCGTAGCCCAGATTATTTCCGGAAGCGTGGGTCTCTGCCACTTCCTGGCAGAAGTGCATGAAACTCGCCGGCTTGAGCAGGTGGTCTGCTCCGCACTCATAGCTTGTGATGCTGTGCTGAAGATTGATGTCTTTCATAGAGTCAACTCTACCATTTGCGAGCTCTGCCGTCAAGCAATAAAGCAACAAATGTCTTGACTTTTCAAGGATTCTCTGTAACATACGATGTATGAATCGACTCTGCGCGGCTGTGGTTGTGGCCTTGGCTCTGTGCTCTTGCCTGAGCCGGAATTATCGTATTGTGGCAGCGCAGGGGAGGCAGTGTGAGGCATGCGTGAGCCTGGCGGCGCCGGAGAGTTTGTCTCCGACAGGCTATAGGAGGGTGCCGCTTCAGTTGTCTACAGCCGGAGATGAGGCGGATTTACAACTCATGCGAGCAGGGGATGCGTACTATTTGGAAGGGGCGCGTTGCAAGGTGAGGAAGCATTTTGATTTTCCCCAGCAATGCCTTATAGGCTTGGGGTGCAACGACAAAAACGTGTACAGAATTCCGGTATCCGACATAGGTCCCCGCATGTGGAGGCGGGTTGTGGTGAAAAAAGGGTGCTATGTCGGCCCGGCCACTGGTTCGGAGTGGGAGCCGCAACTTCCGGCCGGAGCCCGGCCTGTCATGGTAAGCGGAAAATACGCCGTGGGTTCTTCAGCGGATGTATATGGAGAGGTGGAATTCTCTTGGCACGCTCTGTATGCCTACCCGCTTGCAGCGGCAACTGCCATTTGCGTGGATTTACCCTGCACGGTAGTGGGTTCTGTACTTGTGGGTGGCGTTGTTGGGGGGCTGCTGGTGGCGGATGTTGTATCGCCACGGCGTCTTATTTCTGCACCTGCCATAGAAATGTCTGATAAGCAAAACGAATCATGAAAAACTCATTTCTTATTTTTATCTCAGCCCTTTGTTTGAGCTCCTGTATGATGGTAAGCACCCACCGTCCTCTGGCGGATATGGGGCGCTCCGGCGAGTGTGTATATATACCCGGTTCTTCCGCCTCTGGGCAGGCAGCTGTGTACAGGACTCCGGATGGGCGTCTCTTGACCCAGGGGGTACTCAGCCGCTACGAGCGCGAAGGTCGCGCATGGGTGGGGCCCATGCTCACTGAGCTGAAACCGGGTACCCTGCGCCTCGTGCAAGGTGGTACGCGCCGCTATGTGTATTGCGAGGTGTTGGCGGTACCGCGCCCGGAGCAGGGAGACTCCGGAGTTACCCTGCATCCCATCATCGGCAAGCCCTTTTTGTTAACTCTGCCGGCCGGTTCCGTGCCGTATGCTGAGAGCAAATATGATATCGAGCTTCCCCGGCAGGGGGAGGTGGAAGGCCGGCGCTATGTGTTGCAGCCGCTGCAGGCAGACGCCCGCGCTTGGTATGCCTACCCGCTGGCAACTGTCGGCGCGTTGGTGGATATCCCGGCTACTCTGGTGGGCAATGTCCTCTGGGGGGTGGGTATTATCGCGTACTCACCCGCCATCATCCACGAGCTTTCGCAGAAGCAGGCCGATACGCCGTAACGGCGCTCTTGAAACACGATAGCCTGCGCAGGGCAGGCTATCGGGGCTGTCTGTAGTGTACAGACGGAAGGATGGGCAGGGGGCTTTTAGCCCAGTACCTCAGCGCGCTCCTCCAGCAACTCGGCGCAGGAGGCGTCTATCTTGCCGCGGGAGAACTCATCGATGGGCAGGCCGTCCACGATGGTGAGGGTGCCGTCTGCCTCCGTGCGGCTGGGCATGGAGCAGATAATGCCCTCCGGCAGGCCGTAGTGTGAGCCATCGCTGTAGCGAGCCACGGAGTACCAATCGCCCTCCGCAGTGGGAGTGGTGAGGTTCTTCACGGTCATAAGCGCGGCATTAGCAGCGGAGGCGGCGGAGGAAAGACCGCGAGCTTGGATGATGGCGGCACCACGCTGCTGCACAGTCTTGATGAAGTCTGTCTTAAGCCACTCGGCATCGGAGATGACTTCCGTAGCGGGCTTGCCGCCGATTTTGGCGTTGGTGAAGTCCGGGTACTGGGTGGCAGAGTGGTTGCCCCAGATGGTCATGTTGGTCACCTCGGATACAGCCACACCGGCCTTCGCGGCAAGCTGAGCCTTGGCGCGGTACTCATCCAGCATGGTCATGGCAAAGAAATTCTCCTTGGGCATGCCTGTGGCATTGTGCATGGCGATGAGGCAGTTGGTATTGCAGGGGTTGCCCACTACAAACACCTTGCAGCCGGGGGCGGCGTTTTCGGCTATGGCTTTGCCCTGGCCCACGAATACCTTGCCGTTGATGGAAAGAAGATCCTTGCGCTCCATACCGGCCTTGCGCGGCACGGAACCCACCAGCATGCACCAGTCGGCATTCTTGAACGCCACAGCGGGATCATCGGTCGGTACTATCTCCTGCACCAGCGGGAAAGCGCAGTCCTCCAGCTCCATCACCACACCCTTGAGCTTATCCAAGCAGGGGGTGATTTCCAGAAGCTTCAGGATTACAGGCTGGTCTGCACCCAGCATCTCGCCGGCTGCGATGCGGAACAGCAGAGAATATGCGATATTGCCGGCAGCGCCGGTCACGGTCACGGTTACGGGTTTCTTCATAACGCCGACATTATGCCTGTTTGCCGCGGCAAAGTCAACCCCGAATTCAGCCCTCAGGCTCCTTTTTTGCTTTTGGCTTCGTTGTTAGCCAATAGTGCTATGTCGTTCAGCGGCTAAATTGGGTCTGCGTGCCTACAAAGTCGAAATTCCGCGCGCTTGCGCGCCTAGTTCTGCTCTTCCAACATTCAAAATTCAACATCCAACTTCATTTCCGTCCTCCCGCTGCGCGGATTAAGCGCGCACATTCGGTGTGCCCCTCGTGCTCGGTAGAGTGGCGTTTTGTCTCCATCATCAGTCTTGTTGACCTCAATACCGGGTGCGGCCAGCAGAAGTTTTACGCATTCTGTGTAGCCTTTCCATGCGACTATGTTGAGCGGCGTGTAACCATACACTCCTGCCTTGTTGATATCGATGCCAGGAGCTGACAGAAGGTGGCTCATGCACTCAGCGCGGCCTTTGTATGCAGCCCAGTAGAGCGGAGTTGTGCCCTGCGTATCTGTTATATTGACATTTATACCGCGAGCAGCCAGCAGGAGCTTCACGCACTCCGAGTGACCTCTTTTAGCCGCTTCGAGGAGCGCTGTGGAGCCATCCTTATCCGCCTTATTTACATCGATACCGCGAGCAGCCAGCAGGAGACGTACGCACTCCGTATAGCCTTCCCCTGCCGCCTCGATGAGGGCTGTTTTTCTATCTTTATTCGCTTCGTTTACATCCGTTCCTGCAGCGATAAGAAGACACAAGACATTGCTATGTCCGTCTTTTGCTGCTTCGACAAGTTTGCTGCTGTATTGCCACGGTTCGATACCATTTTCTCGCAGTTGCTTGATGGCATTTTCTTTTGCTTTTCGCTCGTATTCTTTCTGGGTGCGTTCCTTGCGTAGGAGTTGTTGGGAACTGTTTCGTTGGTAGGCTAGGTAGCCACCGCTACCTATGGCTCCGAGTAACAACACAAATAGCAAGGTAAGTAGTTCCCTTTTAGGGAAGCGGCGAGCATGTCTTGCACTAGGTTGAGATTTTTTTGAAATAGAATCAGTGCGCAAGGAGTGAGGTTCCGACGTGGTAGTTATCGGCAGCGGTGCAGGGGTATTCAGCTCCGCCATCCACTCCGCAGCGCTTTGCCAGCGGTTCCGGCCGCGAAGAGCTAGGGCTTTGTCGATGCCGGCCAGGAACTCCGGGCTGAAGCGCGCATACAGTTCCGCGCGCGGGGCAAGCGGGCGCAGCGGGTCGTCCTCTTCTGCCAAGCGTTCGTTTGCCTCCGTCGGGCGCTCGCCGTTGATGAGGCAGTAGCAGGTGGCTCCCACGGAGTATATATTCGTCCACGGGCCGCGGTTTCCTTTGGCGATGATTTGCTCGATGGGCGAGTAACCTGGCGAGCTGATGAGGGTGGCGGAGCGCTCGCTGATGATGGAGCGGGCGGTACCGAAGTCGATGATGATGGGTGTGCCCTCTTCCGTGAGCAGGATGTTGCCGGGCTTTATATCGCGGTGGTAGATATTTCGGCTATGCAGGTACTCGAGTGCCTCCAGAATGCTGCGCAGGATAGCCTGCAGCCAGTCCTGTGTGATGTCCACCGGAGCCGGAGCGGCCTTGTGCAGCTC